>JACMKK010000266.1 GCA_014380115.1 Luteimonas sp.
CCGCTGCAGCTCACCACCGGCCTGCGCGAACAGCCGCGCTCGCTCGCCGGCCTCGCCCTCGACCCGCGTCTCACCGGCGCGACCTTCGCCGAACTACCCGAGGCCCTGCGCCGCAGCGGCATCAATGGCGTGCTGGTCGAAAAAATCGAGCGCAACAGCCGCGCCGCCAACAGCGGCCTGCGCGAGAAGGACGTGATCCTGGCCGCCAGCAGCGGCGAATTCGACGACCTGGCCGGCTTCCGCACGACGCTGTCCGAACAACCCCCGCAACTGGTGCTGCGCATCCTGCGTGGCCGATCGCAGGGCAACCTGCTCATGCAATAACCATGGAGTGACGACGATGACCCCCACTGCCAGCGATAACGTGAAGAGCAACCTCGGCGAAGCCGGCGCGCACCTGAAGCAGGCCGCCAGCGATGCCGGTTCGGCGATCAAGGGTGCCGCGGCCGCGGCCGGCGACGAAGTGCGGCTCGGCAAAGCCAACCTGAAGTCCGACCTGGCCGACGGCGCGCTGGCCGGACTGGCGGCGCTCGAAAACGCGGGCACGGCGACCGGCGAACAGGTCGACCAGCTGCTCGACAAGGGGCGCGACCTGATCGACAGCGCCGCCGACCTGATCCGCGAGCGACCGCTGGCGTCGTTCGGCATGGCGTTCGCGGCGGGCTGGATCATCGCCAAGCTGGCGCGCAGCGGCGACAAGTAAGACGTGAGCAGCGCGCCGGACGAAGACGGGCAAGCGGAGGCAGGCGCGGATCCATCTGCGCCCGGCATCGCGCCGCCTGCTGCGTCGCGAGCGGAGCCTGCGCAACGCAGTCGCGCCCGGGCTGCGCCGGCACAAGCCGATCTTGCCGAATCCCTGCGCCAGATCGGCGCGACCGGGCGTGCCGGCCTCGGTGCCGCGGGCGATGCGGCCAAGGCCTTCCGCACGTTGGTCACGGCCGACGTGTCGCTGGCGCGCAGCGCGTTCGGCCGCACGCTGGCGCTGACCGGCGTCGCGATCGCATTCGGTGCGTCGTGCTGGTTGCTGCTGATGGCGGCTTTGATTGTGTTCCTGAGCCGCCAGCTGGGATGGCCGTGGTCCGCCTCGCTGCTGGTCTGCGCGCTGTTGAGCGGCTTGGTGACTGGCTGGGCGATGTGGCAGGCGGAGCGCTATTTCGAGCACACGCGCATGCAGGCGACGCGCCGGCAGCTGGCGCGCCTGGGCATCGGCGAACTGTCGGATTTCACGCCCGAAGCCGGCTCGCCGGCCTCGACCCGCGCGGCGACCGAACAGGCGCCGACCGAACAGGCCAATGGCGAGCCGGTGAAGGACGAGCGCGGCGTGGACGTCACGCCGCCATGAAGCAGGCCGCCATGCAGCCAGCCGCGATGGAATATGCCGCGATGAAACTCGCCTCGACGAAGGGCGCCTCGAGGCAGCATGCTTCGACACGACGCGCTGCGATGGGTTCGGCCGCATGAGCTTCGACAAGCTGATCGCGAAGGTGCAACAGGCCGAGGACGCGCTCGAGGCGCGCGAGCGCACGGTGTCGGCGGATCTGCGGCAACTGAAAGTGTCGTGGCGCGCGGCATGGACGCCCGGGCGCATCGTCATCGCCGGCCTCGCCGCCGGTTTCCTCGTCGGCCGGGCCGAACCGTTCAAGCGCGCGGCCGGCGGCGGCGTGCTGCAACTGATCACGGCCTTGTCGGGACTGTTCGCCAGCAGCCAGGCCCAGGATGCTGCGGAAGGTGCGGACGACGCGGCGCAGGCGGCGGAAGTCACCGCGGCGGTGGCCGTCGGCGAGGCGCCTGTTCATCCTGCACGCGTCGATGCGGCACGCGTCAATGAGACGATCGAGGAAACAGGCTTCCGTCGCGACGGGCCACGCGTGCCGGAACCGCGCCCGGCTGGGCCGACGGCGGCGGAAGCGGCGACCGACGTGTCCGAGCGCCGGCAAGGCTTCCGGTACTAGCGCATCACGCGCGTGCGACCTTTCGCTCCTTCCCCGCGCAGCGGGGAAGGTTGGGTGGGAGGTGAGCGGATTCGCGATCGCTCACCTATGCCGATGCATCGAACGCCTGACACATCATGGCGATGCGCCGCACTCGAAGGATTACATCGACCCGCAGTCGACGGCTTCGGCGCCCCCACCCTAACCCTCCCCCGCGAGCGGTGGAGGGAATGGTTTCAGGCGCTGTCGTCGACGCACGCGACACCTCGTTCACGATCGCGATCGACTGCGTCGCCGCCTGCGGCGGCATGACCGTGCAAGTTCGGATTCACGGCGCGCTCGCCCCGCGTTTCCCTACACTGCGCCACGGCTATCGCGCCCATCGTGTAGATGCCGCGACCACGCCATCCATCACGACGAGGCGACCACAGCCGTGAATGTTCCGAACGTGCCTGCCCCGCCCGACGGCATCGCGATCGATCGCATCCTCCCGCCCGTCGTCGATCCGGTCATCGCTCCCATGACCGACGAGCCGGCCGAGCCCGCGGCGACAAGCCCGCCGCCGACGCGTCCCGCCACCTCGACCGCGCTCCTGGTCCTGGCCGTACTCGCCGTCGGCTACACGCTGTGGGCGGCGCAGGACCTGGTACTGCCGGTGCTGCTGTCGATGTTCTTCGCGCTGGTCGGCAATCCGATCATCCGCCTGCTGCAGCGCGCGTTCGTGCCGCGCTTCGTCGGCGCGCTGCTGGTGCTCACACTCGGGATCGCCGGCGCGGTGCTGCTCGGAAGGCAGTTGGTCGAGCCGGCCGGCGAATGGGTGCGGCAGGTGCCGCGCGAGCTGCGCGACCTGGCGCCGAAGCTGCGCAACCTCACCAAGCCGATGCAGGAGGCCAACAAGGCCGCCGAGAACATCGCCCGCGCCGCCGGCGGCGAAAGTATGCTGAAGCCGGTGCAGGTGATCCGCACCGAGGTCAACGACCCCTACAAGGCGCTGACCACGACGCCGCGCATGCTCGCCTCGGTGCTGGCGGTCGTGCTGCTGACGTTCTTCTTCATGACCTACGGCGACAACCTGCAGCGCAACGCCATCGCGCTGCTGCCGACACGGCAGCGCAAGAAGCTCACCGTCGACATCCTGCAATCGATCGAGCGCGAGATCTCGCGCTACATGCTGACCATCAGCCTCATCAATACGCTGCTCGGGCTGTTGCTGGCCGGCATCCTGTTCTGGTGGATGAAGCTGCCAATGCAGGAAGCGCTGCTGTGGGGCACGGTCGCGGCGGTGTTGAACTTCGCGCCTTACGTCGGCCCGCTGATCGGCGTGCTGCTGATGCTGCTGATGGGCTTCGTGTTCTACGACGAGGCCCTGCAATCGGTGACACCGGCCGCGATCTACCTCGGCCTGCACACGATCGAGGGGCAGGTGCTCACGCCGATCGTGCTCGGCCGGCGCATGCGGCTGTCGCCGCTGGTGCTGATCCTGGCGCTGATGGTGTTCGGCTGGTTGTGGGGCATCGTCGGCCTGCTGCTGGCGGTGCCACTACTGGTCTGCGTGAAGATCGTGCTGGCCAAGATCGAGGGCATGGAAGGCTGGGCAAAACTATTGGAATAGCAGGCCACGCGAGCTTCCGTTGGTCACTCCAGCGCAAGCAGGGATGACGACCAGAGCTTCGCGGCTGCAGTGATGCGTCAAAAGGCGATACGCATGGCGAGGAATGCGCCGTAGCTCCAAGCGCGATCCGCGCCGATCACGGCGCGTCCTGCGCGGAACCCGGACAGCACGCCGAAGAACTCGAACCGCTCCCACTCCTCCAGCGCCAGCACGACGTCGACCGCGCTGCCGAGATCGCGATGCGTGCCGTCCAGTTCGAGGTCCACTCGCGCATCGCGCAACTCATTGGCAGGGTGCTCGAGCCGGTAGCGGTGGAAGACGACGTCCAGCGAACTCGCACGCAGCAGCGTGAACCCGGCGCCCAGGGTCTGCACGCGCAGGTTGGACAATTCCGGATCCAGCAGCACGCCGTAGTGCGGATAACGTTGCACGCCGCCGAAGCCTGCTTCGTTGGCGTGCAGCGAGGTTTGCTGGAAGGCATGGTCGACGCCGTCGTCTGCAGCATCCTCATCGACAGCCGCATCGCCCGAACCGAACGCAACGCCGCCGAACAGCCGCGGCTCGTGCGCGAACGGCAACAGCCAGTTGATTCCGAGATCGAACGCGTCACCGCGCACCGTGCGTTGCGCGATGCCGACGACTTCGCTTTGCAGCGACGTGACCGCCTCGTATTCGACCAGGTGCTCGTCGCCGCGCACCCGCGCCCAATCCAGCCAGTAGCCGACGAGGCCCCCGCTGCGGGCGTCGATGACGCCGATCGCCCGCGCGCCCAGCCAGGTCAGCCTGGCGTCGGATTCGTCCTCGCGCTCGTGCGACAGCGTCTGCTCGATGGATTCGGTACGCGATCGATCGCGCTGGCGCAGCGCGAACAGTTGCAGCGAATGATTCGGCGCCCAGTCCCAGGAGGCTTCCGCGATGACGCGATGCACGCGGTCCTGCTCGGGATCGATGAATTCCCGATCGGAACGGCGCGGCGCGAGTTCGCGCGCGTACGCCAGCGCAATGTCGAAGCGCCCGGCTTCGTAGGCGATGCGGACGGCATCGAGTTCGTCGTCCCACCACCAGCGGCGATCGTCCTCGAAATCGAGCCGGCCGAGGTCGAGATCGATGCCGGAGCCCAGGATGTTTTCGCTGTACAGCCACATCTCGCCGCGTTCCAGGTAACGATCGGAAATCTGCGTGTAATCGCCGGTGCGCAGATCCTCCTCCATCGCCAGCCGCACCTGCGCGAACAGCGACAGAGGCTCACCGAAGCTGTAGAACGCTTCGGCCTCCAGGCCGAGTTCCAGGAACGCGCGATCGCCGCGGCGCGACGCATCGCCGCTGACCTGCGGCCACAGCAGGCCGGTCTCTAGTTCGACTTCGCCGCCGACGATCAGCGGTCTTCCCCATAGATCGAGCGTCACCGGGTCGAGCGGGCGCCGCTTGTCCTCGCGCTCGGTGAGCCGCTCTTGCAGTTCGACATCCTCGGTCTCGGTTTCGGTCTCACGCTTGGTCTCGCCTTCGGTCTCGCTCTCGATCGAAGTTGCTGCATCGGGCGGTGTCGCGTATGCCGTCCCGGCCGAGAACAACAGCGCAAGAAGACCGGCCGATATTCGCCGCGATACACCGAAGCCGTTCTCGCGCCGGGCCATGCCTGCTCCTTTGCGGTCAGTCCAAGCGCCATTGCGGGTTTCGCTACTGCAGGTCGCTACTGCAGGTTTCGCTGCAGCGGACCTCGCTACTGCGGCCCCCCGATCGGGGCCAGCAGGTCTTCCAGGAAGAACGCCGATAGCGCAGTGCGACCGGTCAGTCCGGCCTTGGAATAGATCGACCGGGCCTGCTCGCGAACCGTGCGCTCGCTGACCGCGCGCACCTGGGCGATTTCCTTGCTGCTCAAGCCCTTGAGCAGGAGCAGCGCCACTTCGCGTTCGGCCTCGGTGAGGTTCCAGCGCGAGAACTGCGTTTCGATCGCCGCGCCCAGGCCGTCGAGCAGCGCGCGCGAATCCGTACGCCAGCGCTGCCCCTGGATGCGGGCAAGTTCCAGATCGCGCAGGACCTGCAGGTTCTCGTCGCGCTGGCGCGAGGTCACCCGGAACAGCAACGCGACGCCGACGCTGGTCATCACGACTGGAACGATCGAAATCAGCTCCAGTGCCAGCTGCAATGGCGTCAGCTCCGGTTCCTCGATCAGTTCCAGTCCCAGGAACAACAACACGCCCACGATCACTGCGGCGATCGCCCAGTTGCGGCTACGCGGATCGATCAATTCGTTCATGGCCCCGGCTCCCGGGCTGAGGATCGAGCGGCCCGTCCGGCGCTAGGGCACCAGACGGGTCGCGTCGCGGACGCACACCGATCGCACGCAGCTTACGGCATCGGCAAGCCGTTGCATCTGCTATCGAAATTGCAACCGACAAGTTGCAAGGTGTCACCGGACTGGGCGTTGACCTCGAGGATCAAGCCGATGCCGGCCGCGTAATACTTGCGCTCGAACGCGCCGGGTTCCAATGGCGAGGCCTCCGCAGTGACCACGCAGTTCCCCGCACTGCAGAAGCGCTGCACGAAGGCGCGCGGTACGTGCCGGTCGAGTTGCGGCTGTCGGCCGTAGCGGTAGTTCGTGGACAGCACGGTCGCCGCATCCTCGGCGTTGCCGAGCGAGAGCTCCTGGCGATACACCGCGCCGACCCGCGGCGTGCCCAGGAACAGGATGCCGCCCTTGTCGCCGTCGCGATCCCACTTGAAGGAGCCGTCGATGCTGACCAGTTCCGGCTCGGGCGGGGCGTCGCCATCGAAGATCTCGTAGTCCTTGGAGCCCTCGCCGCAGTAGTAGACGTCGCCGTTCTTGTTCTGCGCGAACCAGTCGTCGGTATCCTCGACCAGTTCGCCGTCCTCTTCGACGCGATCGTTGACCACGATGCAGGTCACGTCGTCGATCAGCTTGGTCTTGTCGAGCACTTCGATCTCGACCGTTTCGTCGCCGCCCGCGTACGACCAACGATGGCCGATTCCGAGCGGGAAGTAGCGGTTGGGGCGGGTCAGGTCGCTGAAGTCGGTGTCGAAGTCGTCCTCCTCGAACTCCGGGTCGTAACGCGCCTCACCCAGCACGCCGCACAGGGCCTTGCGGGCGTCGAACTGGTCGCCGCACAGGTCATGCCCCTCCGACCGTGCCGCGGCCGCCTCGGCGTAGCACTCTTCGCGATCCTCGCTGTCGGATTCGTTGATGCAGATGCCGCGCGTGTTGAACAGGTCGTCGCGCACTTCGAACAGGCAGGCGGCCAGTTGCTGCCGGGCCGTGGCCGTGCAGAAGCCCGCCGGACCGGAGCCCGTCGTCGCGGGCTCGCGCAGCGCCGCCGGCGCTGCCGAGGCCAGGCACGCCAGCACCGCAACGGCGAGCAGGCTCGTCCGATATCGTGAATAGCCTTCGGTGGTACGCATTGGATCTGGCGCATGGGTGGCCATGACTGCTCTCCTGAAGTGGGGGATGGGCTGACCAGCGGCAGGAGCGGCTCGCTCGCGCGTGCGTCGGCCGATGGCGACTCACCGACTACGCCGCGATCGCGCGCCTGTCGATTGGCGTAATGACTTAGGTCGCATGAAACCGCATGGGCATGCGCGTCAGGTCCTGCGGTTCGCCTGCTTTACCGTTTCCTTAACGTGGGTACCGCGCAGCATCGACACGGGCGCGCCAGCGGCGGACTCGATCCCACGCGCGGTAAAATGCCGCCGATGAGCTTCCCCGTCCGCGCCATCACCCTCGACCTCGACGACACCCTCTGGCCGATCGCGCCGGTGATCGGCCGCGCCGAGGCGCGCCTGGATGCCTGGCTGCGCGAGCATGCGCCCGGTACCGCCGCACGCTGGCCGATCGAGGCGATGCGCGAATTGCGCGAACGCATGGCGCAGGAGCATCCGCACCTCGCCCACGACTACACCGAACAACGTCGTCTGTCGCTGTTGCACGCGCTGCGTGAAGCCGGCGACGACGAGGCGCATGCCAAGGGTGCGTTCGACGTGTTCTTCGATGCACGCAACGAAGTGGAGTGCTACGCCGACAGCATCGCCGCGCTGCAACGCCTCGCCGCGCGCGTGCCGGTCGCGGCGCTGACCAACGGCAATGCCGACCTGCAGCGGATCGGGCTGGCGCCGCATTTCACGTTCGTGCTCGGCGCGCGCGAGCACGGCATGCCGAAGCCGTCGCCGTGCATCTTCCACGCCGCTTGCGAACGCCTGCAGCTCGCTCCGGGCGAGGTGCTGCACGTCGGCGACGACATCGAACTCGACATCGTCGGCGCCGCCCAGGCCGGCCTGCGCACCTGCTGGATCAATCGCCGCGACGAGCGCTGGCCGCGCGAGGACGTGCAACCGGACCTCGAGTTCGACACCCTCGTCGCGCTCGCCGACTGGCTCGATCGCGCGCGGGCGGACACGATCGCAGCCTGACAGCTGCCTGCAGGTTACGATGGCCGCATGAGCACGACTCGCGCATTCGCCATCGGAGACGCCGCCGCAGCGCTGCGTCCGCTCTACCTGATCCATCGCGACGGGCTGGCGGCCTGGCGCGGGCGCCAGCCGCCGGCGACGGTGCAGTGGCTGCTGTCGCATGGCTACGACGCTTCGCCCGGTTCGATGCTGGCGCTGCCCGGCGGTGACGGCACGCTCGCCGGCGCGGTGCTCGGCATCGGTGATGCGCTGGATCCTTTTGCCTACGCGCACGCGCCGTATGCGTTGCCCGCGGGCGACTGGCAACTCTCCGGCGACATTGACGACGCCACGCGCCATGCGATCCAGCTCGGCTGGGGCCTGGGCGCCTATCGCTACACGCGCTATCGCGATGCGCCGCGCGCGCCGGCACGGCTGGCGCTGGACGCGCTCGACGACGAGACCAGCGACATCCTCGCCGCCTGCGTGCGCGTGCGCGACCTCATCAACACGCCGACGCAGGACATGGGGCCCGAGCAACTCGAACAGGTCGTGCGCGAGCTCGCGCTGGCGCATGGCGCGCAGTTCGAATCGATCGTCGGCGATGAGCTGCTGCAGCGGAATTTCCCCGCCATCCACGCCGTCGGCCGCGCCTCGCACCGTGCACCGCGATTGATCGCGCTGCGCTGGGGCGGACAGACCGAAGAGAGCCGGGCTCATCCGCACGTCGCCATCGTCGGTAAAGGCGTGTGCTTCGACACCGGCGGCCTCAACATCAAGCTCGCCGATGGCATGCGCAACATGAAGAAGGACATGGGCGGCGCCGCGCACGCGATCGCGCTGGTCGAGCTGCTCATGGCGCGCAAGTTGCCGCTGCGGATCACGCTGCTGGTGCCTGCGGTCGAGAACGCGATCGGGCCGGATGCGTTCCGTCCCGGCGAAGTCGTCGCCACGCGCAAGGGCCTGAACGTCGAGATCGACAATACCGATGCCGAAGGCCGCGTCGTGCTCGGCGATGCGCTGGCCTACGCCGGCGAACACGAACCCGACCTGCTGCTGGATTTCGCCACGCTCACCGGCGCCGCGCGCATCGCGCTCGGCCCGGACCTGCCGGCGCTGTACGGCAACGACGACGCGCTCGCCGAC
>JACMKK010000267.1 GCA_014380115.1 Luteimonas sp.
AGACCAGCCGTTGGACCCTGCGTTATTGGGAATGGCCCAAAATGAGTGCATTAGGAGTCTCACTCCATTGTTGTCTTTGTCAGGAAACTCGGGCAGCATTCTCAATAGCCTGTCGCTCCGTAGCTCAACTTGACAGTGCCACGGCGGTCCGAGTCAGGTCGGCTGCACTGCTGATCGGGACAGCAGCACCTCGTCTTTGGCGACCGCGCGCGCGTACCCCTCGCGCGTTGTCAGCCGCCCAGCATAGGCCAGGAAGGCCTCGCGTGGAGGCAGCGTCTGAAGGCCGAGGCCCCAGCCAATGTGCGATCCGACGTAGATGTCGGCGGCGGTAAACCGGTCCCCAGCGATGAAGGGGTGCGCTTTCACCGCCCGTTCGAGCTGGTCCACTGTCCGGTCATAGCTGCCGTAGCCAAAGAAGAACTCCTGCCACACAGCCGGAACGAAGCCGGCCCGGTGGTTGGTGACTGCCTGTTCGACCGGCCCCGCGACGAAGAACATCCAGCGGTAGTAGTCGGCCCGCTCCTCTGCGGTTGGCGCCAGTCCCGCGGCCGGGAATGTCTCGGCCAAGTACGCGCAGATGGCCGCGCTCTCCGTTACGACTTGTCCGTCATGCACAATCGCCGGCACCTTGCCGATCGGGTTCACTTCCGCGAAGAAGCGGCTGCGCTCGTCGGAGGAGTCATTCGGCTGAGCGAGCGCCGCACCACCCCATTTGTCTGCCTCGCTAGATCGCTCGTAGTCGAGCACCACGGTGTCATAATCGCAGCCGAGCTCCTCCAGCATCCAGCGCACGATCTGGCCGCGGGAATTGGGATTGGTGTAGAACGTCAGGGTCATCGTTGCACTCCTAATCAGGGGTACCTAATAAGGAGTAAAGATAGAGAAGCTGTCGTTTGGGACAGTTTCTCTACCTTTGCCCCCGTAGGCCGACCCGCCACGTGGGGGTAGCGCTCAGCGCCAGGGACCTGACTAAGATTCCCCGGGAAGCGACACAGCGAGCCGTACGGGTTGAGTCCGTGGATCTGAGGACCCCTTACCCAGCCGCCAGCCGCCTCCACCGGCTTGAGCATCGCTTCAGCGACGTCGCCGAACGGCGTCTTTGCACGCAGCGCCTGGAGGCCTGCATCATAGGTTGCCCGAGCGACGCGCGCGTCGCGCTCTTTGTGCACCTCACCGATCGCAATCGTGACCTGGTGCTGAGTCTGACGCATGCCGAAACTGGAGAACACCCTAGCCGCAATGATATCGCCGTCCTGCAGGATCTGCGGCGTTTGCGGGCGATAGGCCCATTGCGGCGGCCCAAAGCCTGCGGCTTCCGGCCCCGACCAGAGGTGCATCCACGGGACGGCCGTCCCGCGCTCGTGCGCCGCGAGCTCCTTCGCGATTTGAAGACCGATTCCTTTGTTGGCCCCGGTGATCAGGGCGACGGGTTTGTCCTGCATAGAACTCTCCTTTTTGCATCGATGTGTGACCAACGCCGCCTTGCTGTGCTTAGTGCTGTGCTTAGGTGCTGCCAGTTTGCCTCCAGCTTGTGCAGGGACAATCGGTGAGCAAAG
The DNA here is from genome assembly GCA_014380115.1 of Luteimonas sp. Lineage (GTDB taxonomy): Bacteria > Pseudomonadota > Gammaproteobacteria > Xanthomonadales > Xanthomonadaceae > Luteimonas. The sequence goes on from JACMKK010000267.1 coordinate 1,557, forward strand.
CCAGCCCGAGGATAGGCGATTTCAGGCAGACTATCGCTCGCGTTATTGATGGCTACTTCGCAGGATTGCGCTCACCTTGCACGCCTCAGCCTTGGCGGTACTGCGAGGGCGTTACGCCGACATGGCGCTTGAAGGCGGTCGCGAAATGCGTCGGGTTGCTGTAGCCACACTCGAACGCAATTCCGATAACCGGTAGATTAACCCGGAGGAGAAGACGCTGTGCAAGGAAGCCACCAATTGTCGAGGGGTGCTGCTGAGTGTGAGTTACTGAGCGCTTTTTAGCCATGCCTGGTTATTCTTGTTCTCCGAGCTGTTTGGAGTCCTGAGCAAGGGGCGCATAGTTCAGTCCTGCCTCCCTTGAACTGACGTACCCCCGAAAATCGATGGCCTCCCGAAAAGAGTTAATATTCAGCCCTTTTGCAAGGTCGCCGGTTTCAACAGATCTTCCAGCCCAACTCGGCGGAGCATTTCGGCCCGCACGCGGTCGATCACTCCGAATGCAACCTCCGCACCATCCTGCGTCGGGTCCACGTGGACGCGGAACGGCCGCTTTCCAAAGGGGGTATCAACGACCTGCACAATCGCCTCCGCGACGGCGGACACCTCGGCATCATCGGGCACGATAGCGGCAAAAGCCTTCTGAACCTGCTCTGCAAAGCCGGCATACGGTCCAGCCTCATACTCGGCCACGCGGGCTTCATCGGCTGGCCGGCCAGCATTTGCGAAATGGTTGGTGCCCTTCGTGAAGGCACCTGGCACGATAATCGCAGTTTCGATCCCCCACCGCGCCAGCTCGTACGCATAGGCCACCGCGATCGCGTCCATTCCGGCTTTAGCGGCGAAATACGGCGCGAGGTAAGGCGGTGTGCCACCGGCCGCGCTGCTACTCGAGATCCAGATGAGGAGGCCGGCGCCCTGTTTACGGAGTTGGGGAAGCACTGCGCGATTCACCCGCTGGGTGCTCAGCACGTTGACGTCGTAGAGTTCGGCCAGCTGTTCCGGCGTGAAAGCCTCTGCCGGTCCAAATACCATGTGACCGGCATTGTGCATCAGCACGTCAATCCGGCCGTGCTCAGCAACAATCTTCTCAACCGCAGCATTGACCGACTCCTGCGAGCCGACATCCATTTCGATCGAGCGCAGGTCCACGCCATGCTCCTTAGCGTATTTTGCGACATCGATGACCTGTGGCGCATTACGGCCCTCTGTCTCGCGCATGGAGGCGTAGACGATGTGGCCGACGTCGGCGAGCGCGTTGGCCGTGCGGCGACCGAAGCCGCTCGCCGCACCGGTAATGACGATAACCTTGGTCATCCCATCATCTCCTATAAGGTGTCTTTCGTTGGCACCGATCAGATGATCCCGCCATTGGCGCGCAGCACCTGTCCGTTGATCCAGCCTCCGTCCGGGCCGGCCAGAAAGGCGACGGCATTGGCGATGTCCTCGGGCTCACCTAGCCGTTCCATGGGCGTGAGCTTTGCTATCTGGTCGACGGTCTCCTTGGGCTTGTCCTTCAAGAACAGCTCGGTCGCGGTTGGGCCGGGTGCAATGGCGTTGACCGAGATGTTCCGCCCGCGCAACTCTTTCGAAAGCACATGGGTCATCGCCTCCACGCCTGCCTTCGTCGCTGCGTAGACCGCATAGGATGGCTGATAGAGGCCGACCACGCTCGACGAGAAGCTGATGATCCGTCCTCCGTCCCGCAGGTGCTTCGCCGCCTCTCTTAGGCCATTGAAGACGCCCTTGAGGTTGATAGCGATCGTCTGGTCGAACAGCGCATCGTCCGTCTCGGCAATTGGAGCCAGCTTCATGATGCCGGCGTTGTTAACGAGCACGTCGATGCCGCCGAAGGTAGACGCTACCGCGTCGAACATCCCGGCAACAGCGACCGGATCGCTCACGTCGGCCCTGGCGATCATCGCCCGCGCTCCCGTGGCAGTAATCTTACCAGCTAGCTTGTGCGCAGGTTCGGCGTCGCCCGAGAAGTTGATCACAACTGCCATCCCATCCCGCGCGAGACGCTCGACGACGGCTGCACCAATCCCGCGTGAGGCGCCGGTCACAATCGCCACTCTGGTATCAGCCATCAACAGTCTCCTCATTTGAGTCGGGTATGGGCATGTAGGTGCTGCCGGTTTGCCTCCAGCTTGTGCAGTGACGACAGGTGACAACAGCCAGCCCGAGAATAGGCGATTTCAGGCAGACTATCGCTCGCGCTATTGACCGATACCTCGCAGGATTGCGCTCACCCACATTCCTCAGCTCTGGCGGTACTGCGAGGGCGTTACGCCGACATGGCGCTTGAAGGCGATTGCGAAATGCGTCGGGTTGCTATAGCCGCACTCCAACGCGATTTCGATGACCGACAGATTGCCCTGGCGCAGAAGACGCTGGGCAAGCTCCATCCGAAGACGCGTGAGGCGACGTAGCGGCGTCTCTCCCCAGATGAGCTTGGCCGCCCTCAGCAACTGAAAACGGCTGAGTCCGGCAATCTCGGCGAGCTGTGCCAGCGATGTGGATGTGGATAGCCTCGAGCGCATGTAAGCGTCAACACTGTCCAGAACACGCTCGTGGTGACGGCCCGTTGGTGGCTCGAATCCTTGTGCGTGATGCACAAGGAGGTGGACCGCCAGAAAGTGAGCGGCTGTCTCGGCATACAGTTCAGGAGTGCCCGACCGTGCCGCGCGTTCGAGTGTAAGCATCACCTCCGAGATGACCGGATCGTGCTGCGTGAGCCTGTTCGGTAGACTGACCCGGCGTGAGCTGCCATCGCGCAGTTCATTCCTGGCGTCCTCCACGGTCACCCCAGGCAGATGCAGTTGCAGAGTGCTATGACCTTCAGCACCTCGCCAACGCAGCTTGGCGGACTCGCCGGGTGCAGTCATGCCGAGGTGGCCGGGTCTATAGGTCGCCCTCTGCCATCGGCCACCTGCAAAACTCTCGATGTTGCATGAGCCGTTCGTGACCAGCACGATGAGCTGATCTGCTGTTGGAGGCGTGGTGAGCTCTTCTACTTCTGGTGGGTCGTTATAGCCGCGCAGGAGTAAGGCGCGCCAT
>JACMKK010000268.1 GCA_014380115.1 Luteimonas sp.
AGCAGGCCTTCGAGGTGTTGCCGGCCCGGCGGTCGCGGGACCTGCGGCAGGCGGCGATCACCGCGCAGCGGCAACCAGCCGAGTTCCACCAGCAACGGGTTCGCGCCGCGCGAGACCGGCAGGAATACGCGATAGGCGCGCACGCCGCTGCGTCCGGCGTGTTGCTGGTTGTCGAGCAGGACGGCCGGTGCTTCGGCGAACATGCCCTCGCCTGCCGCCCAGTCGTAGGCGCGGCTGCGGGTGGCGTCACCGGCTGCGGACAATGGCTGCGCTTCGCGCCGCTCGAGCACGCGCTGCGCGGCGTCGAGCATCGCCTGCTTTTCGTGCATGCGGCGCAGCTGCCACGCACCCAGTGCGGCGAAGCTCACCATGACCGCGACGGCCAGGACCCAGCCGATCAGTGCTGTGCTGCGGCGGTTCATGCTGCGGGTGCTGCCCCGGTGCGCGAGGTAAAAGCAAATCCCCCCTGCCCCCCTTTTTCAAAGGGGGGAACGGCAAGAGCGAGTCGGCGCGCACGGCGGAAGGCGCCCCGAGGCCGACGCTGCCGATGTCTCTGAGCACGGTCGGCAGCAGTCCGTCGCGCGACATCGTGAAGCACGAGGCTACCCACCCTTTGAAAAAGGGGGGCAGGGGGGATTTGCTCTTCGCACAAACCACCAGCAACCCACCACCGCGACTGCGATAATGTCCGCGCACCGTCACCGGAAGCCGTCATGAACGATTCGCTGAAGACCCTGATCATCATCGGCGTGCTGATACTCATCCTCTGGAACCTCGGCGCGGGCCTGTATTACATGCTGGTCGACAAGGGCCAGACCAAGCGCACGGTGAACGCGCTGACGCGGCGCATCGCACTGTCGGTCGCGCTGATCCTGTTCATCGCGCTATCGATCTACATGGGCTGGATCACGCCGCACGGCATCACCGGCTGAGACCGTGCCGGACGCAGCGTGCGCCGTGCGCACGTTCGGCTTCGCCTGCTGAACTTGTAGGAGCGCACCTTGCGCGCGACCGGTTCCGGGAAAAGCCACACCGCGCGCAAGGCGCGCCCCTACGACGGAAGCCTGGCCCGCGTCAGAGCACGTAGACGAACAGGAACAGACCCAGCCACACCACGTCGACGAAGTGCCAGTACCAGGCCACCGCCTCGAACGCGAAATGATCGTCCTTGCTGAAGTGGCCCTTGAGGCAGCGCAGCCAGATGATCGCCAGCATGATCGTGCCGAGCGTCACGTGCGCGCCGTGGAAGCCGGTCAGCATGAAGAACGTCGAGCCGTAGATGCCCGAGCCCAGCGTCAGGTTGAGTTCCTTGTAGGCGTGGATGTATTCCTCGGCCTGGAACAACAGGAACATCGCACCGAGCAGCACCGTCGCGCCGAGGAAGATCAGCAACTGCTTGCGATGGCCGGCCTTCAGCGCATGGTGGGCGATGGTGACGGTGACGCCGGACGACAGCAGGATCAGCGTGTTGAGCAGCGGCAGACCCCAGGCCGGGATCGTCTGGAACGCGCCACCGACCGCGCCGGGCCCGTTGCTCGGCCAGCCGGCGGAAAAACCTGGCCACAGCACGCTATTGGTCATCACGCCGTCGCCGTAGCCGCCGAGCCACGGCATGGCCAGCTGCCGTGCGTAGAACAGCGCACCGAAGAACGCGGCGAAGAACATCACCTCGGAAAAGATGAACCACACCATGCCCATGCGGAACGAGGTGTCGACCTGCTTGTTGTAGTAGCCGGAGATCGATTCGAGGATCACGTCGGCGAACCACTTGAACAGGATCGCGGCCAGGCC
>JACMKK010000269.1 GCA_014380115.1 Luteimonas sp.
CGCACCCGGCCACGGCGCCTCGGCTCCCAGCCGCATGGGCGGGCGCCGCGTCAGCTTCATCGAATTCGCCGCCGCATTGCGCGAAGTGTCGCGGACAGCAGGGCCGGTGAGCGGGCTGATCGCCCATTCCAGCGGCTGCACCGCGACCGCTCTGGCGATTCGCGATGGATGGCAGCCGCCGGCGCGGATGGTGTTCGTGGCGCCCTTCGTGTTTCCAGACGCTTATGCGGCACCGTTCGCGAAGGCCCTCGCTGTCAGTGCCACGGTCATGGCGAGGTTTCGTGCGCAGGTCGAACGGCGTTTCAGGCGGCCATGGTCCGATTTCGACATCGACGGCGTCCCGCGCGTCGCGGACGTACCGCCGCTACTGTTGGTCCACGATCACGACGACAACGAAGTGCCATTTACCGACAGCGTCGCACTGGCCGCTGCCTGGCCGCGGTCGCGCATGATCGACACGCAGGGTCTTGGACATCGCAAGCTGTTGCGCGATGCGGCCGTGGTGGCGCGATCCGTCGAATTCCTCGAACGACCCGTGGCGGCACACGTGACGACGCGGCCAACTCCGCATTCGCCGGCCGATACACGCGATGAACTGGATCGCGCCTTCGAATCCGCCGGATTTGCGCCCTGAGCAAGGTGCCCGATCCACTTCGATGACGTGAGCTGGCTCCGCTTTCGTTGCTACCGCGCGGCGCGAGGCACTAAGCTTTGCACCACCCGTCCATTCCGCCCGTCGACGGCGCCGCAAGGCGCCGTCGTGCTATCCGGACTCCGTCACAGGCCAGGCTAATCGATGCAGATCGCCGTTCCTCTTGTTCATCCGCCCAGTCACATCGCCCATGTCTGAGTCCGCGCCGCTACAGAGCCTGCTCGAGTCGCAACCGCATGCGATCGTCGAACGCGACGGGGTGCGTTATACGTTGCTCGGAACCGCGCACGTCTCCAAGGCCAGCGTCGACGCGGTGCGTGCGGCGATCGCCAGCGGCGAGTTCGATGCGGTGTCGATCGAACTCGATGCGCAACGGCTGCACGCGCTGACCGATCCGGATGCGCTCGCCAGGCTCGACCTGGTCAAGGTGTTGCGCGAGGGCAAGACGGCGTTGTTCGCGGCTAACCTCGGTCTCGCGGCCTACCAGCGACGCCTGGCCGAACAGTTGGGTATCGAACCTGGTGCGGAACTGAAAGCAGCGGCGACGGATGCGAAGGAGCGCGGTCTGCCGCTGCACCTGATCGATCGCGACGTCGGCCTGACCTTCAAGCGCGCGATGCAGCGGCTTGGCTGGTGGGGCCGCGCCAAGATGAGCGCCGGCCTGATGGTCAGCCTGTTCGGCGACGAGGAGGTCGGCGCGCAGCAGATCGAGGATCTGAAAGAAGGCGACATGCTCGAGGCCAGCTTCGGCGAGTTCGCGCGCGAAAATCCGGCACTGTACGAGACGATCATCGGCGAGCGCGACCGTTACATGGGCGCACGCCTGCGCGAGACTTCGGGGACCGCACGCAACGTCCTCACGGTGATCGGCGCCGGCCATCTGCAGGGTCTGGCCAGGCATTTGCGCGAAGACGCGACCGATCCAGGCGCGGTGCGAGCCGAACTCGAAAGCGTGGCGGAAAAGTCCTCCATCCCCTGGTTCACGATCCTGCTGACTGCGTTCGTGCTCGGCGGCTTCGCGTGGGGCTTCTGGCGCGGAGGCTTCGATGTCGGCGCCGACCTGGTGCTGCAGTGGGTGCTGGTGACCGGCACGCTCGGCGCGCTGGGTTGCGCGATCGCAGGCGGACATCCACTGAGCATCCTCGCTGCCTTCGTCGCGTCGCCGCTGACACCGCTGCATCCGGCGCTGGCGTCGGGCACGGTCAGCGCACTGGTCGAGGCATGGATACGCAAGCCAACCTACGCCGACTTCATGGCGTTGCGCGACGATGTGCAGACGCTGCGCGGATGGTGGCGCAATCGCGTCGCGCGCGTACTGTTGAACTTCTTCCTGACCAGCCTCGGCACCGCGATCGGGGTGTGGACGGGCGGCCTGAGCATGCTCGGAAAAATCATCGGCTGACGAGGTGCAAGGGCCGGTCGTGACCGGCGCTCGTGGATCCTCTCGAGACTGCGTGAAGGCGGGCCAGGGCCCGCCCTACGTTCACTATTCCGTGTGCAACGCGGCAACCGTTGCGGCAGGCAGCGCATCGCCGCGGCGGCGGCGCGCGCGCTGAACCACGCGCGAGGTGCCGTGGCGCAGGTCGTCGAGCATCGAGTAGATCGTCGGCAGGAACAGCAAACTGACGACCGTCGAGAACGCCAGCCCACCGGCGATCGCGCGCGCCATCGGGTAGTACGCGGGCATGTCGTTGCTGGCTTGGCTGGTCTGCAGCGCGATCGGCACCATCGCCAGGATCGCCGTGCCCATCGTCATCAGGATCGGTCGCAGGCGCTCACGACTGCCCTCGACCAGCGCATCGGTGCGCGACAGGCCACGTCGTCGCAGATTGTTGATGTGCTCGATCATGACGATGCCGTTGTTCACCACTACGCCCATCAGCACCAGGATGCCGATGAAGGCCATGATGTTGAACTCGGTGCCGGTCAGCCAGAACAGCCAGAACACGCCGAAGATCGAGAACAGCACGCCGCTCATGATCGCCGACGGGAACAGCAGTGATTCGAACACCGACGCCATGACGATGTAGATCATGATCAGCGCGATGATCAGGTTGGTCATCATCTGCTTACCGGCCTCGTCCTCTTCTTGGAACGCGCCGCCGTCGAACGAGTAGCTGTAGCCGGCCGGGAAGGACACGCCCTTCATCGTGTCCTCCATGGCCTTGCGCGCGTCCGGGATCGTGACCTTGTCGCCAAGGTTGGCCTGCAAGGTGAGCGTGGTCTGACGGTTGGTACGCTGGATCTGGGTGGCGGCCGGCTGCACCGAGACGTCGATCATGCTGAGCAGCGGCACGGTGCGGCCGTCCGGCGAGCGAACCGTGAACCCGGCGATGTCCTGCACCTTGAAATCGTCCGCGCCTGCGAAACGCACCCAGACCGGAACTTCTGTTTCGCCGCGACGGAACTCGCGCAACGGAGCGCCGCGCAGGGCGATGCCGACGAATTGCGCAACTTCCTGTGCGCTGAAACCGAACGCGGCCGCGCGCTCGCGGTCGACGCGTACCGACAACTCGCTGTTCTGGTCGCCGCTGTCGACGCGCACGTCGCGCAACTCGGGGCGCTTGGCGAGGATCGGCACGATTTCCTTGCCCAGTTCGGCCAGCGTCTGCGTCGAGTCGCCGACCAGTTGCACCTGCACGTTCTGGCCGGGTTGGCCGCCGCCCGGACCATCGCCGTTGTTACCGACGCCGATCGTCGCGCGCGCAGATTTTGGCAGCTCTTTGCGCAAGGCCTCGATCAGCGGCTTGGTCTTGCCCGCTTCCTTGGTGTCGAAGGTGACGCGCGTGCCGGCGTCGCCCTGTTCGCTGTACCAGGAATACACCTGGGTCACGTGGTACTTCTTGCGGTTGGCGTTGAGGAAGTCCTCGACTTTCAACAGCTCGGCCGACATTTGTTCGAGGGTGTAGCTGCCCTTCCACTGGTAGAAGATGTTGGTCTCGCCGCCGTCGTCGCCGCCGAACATGTTCTTCTTGGTCAGGATCGCAGGCGGAATGCTGAGCGCAATGATCAGCAGGATGCCGGTCACGCTCCAGCCGCGGTGCTCCAGCGTCCAGCGCAGGAAGCGCGCGTACTGCGTCTGCAGCCGCGGGATCAGTCCGTTCGCGCTGCGCACCGCCGGCGGCGTCTTCATGCGCGCCGACAGCATCGGGATCAGGCTGACCGCGACCAGCCACGAAGCCAGCAGCGATACCGAGATGGTGATCGCGATCTGCGACAGGTAGATGCTGAGGAAGTTGCGCTCGCCGAACAAGTTCGGCACGAACACGATGCAGTGGCAAAGCGTACCCGCCGATAGCGCGATCGCGACGTGACGGGTGCCGAGGATCGAAGCCAGCCTCGGCTGGTCGGGCATCTTCTCGCGTTCCTGGTAGATGCTCTCGACCACCACCACGGCGTTGTCGACCAGCATGCCGACCGCCAGCAACAGGCCCATCATCGTCAGGATGTTGAGCGTGACGCCGGCGAAGTACATGAAACCGAGCGTCATCACGAAGCAGATCGGGATCGCCAGCGTTACCATCATCGTCGATGGCCAGTGGCGCAGGAAGAAGTACAGGACCACGATCGACAGTACCAGCCCGATGCCGCCGGCTTCGGCCAGCGAGATCAGCGACGAGGTGACGTTGTCGCCCTGGTTGTCGATGACCTTGATCTGCAGGTCGTTCAACGCGGGTTGCTCGCGAATCGCCTCGACTTCGGCCAAGGCGCGGCTGGACACTTCCACCAGGTTCGCGTTGCGCTCCTTGAAGATGTCCAGGCCGACGGCGCGCTCGCCGTCGAGGCGGCGGCCCGTGTCGATGCGACCGGGCTTCAGGCGCACGTTGGCGATGTCGCCCAGGCGCACGCCATTGCTGTTCAACACCAGGTCGCGCAGTTCCTGCAGGTCCGTCATCTCACCTACGGGCTGAACGCGCAGGCGGCGGCCGCCATCGTCGATCTGGCCCGCCGATACCGAGAAGTTCACCGACTGCAGGCGTGTGGTGAGGTCGTTGAGGCTGAGGTTGTGCGCGGTGAGACGATCGGCCTCGATCGCGATCTCGACCTCGTTCGGCGGCGCTCCCGAGATGTCCACGCGCGCCACACCGGGGATGCGTTCGATGCGCCGCTTGAACTCTCGGTCGATCATGTCGTACGCGCTGGTCAGGTCCTGCTTGCTGGCCAGGCGCACGCGCAGCACCGGCTGGTCGGTGGTCGAGAACTTCAGCACGAGATAGCGCTGCAAGTCGTCCGGCAGCTCATCACGGATCGCGTCGATGCGCTCGCGCGCATCCGATGCGGCGATGGCGACATCGCGGCTCCAGTCGGAGAACTGCATGAAGATCTGCGCGCCGTCGGCACGCGCATTGGCATCCATGCGCTTGATGCCGGTCATGGTCGAGACCGCTTCCTCGATCGGGCGCAGCACCGTGCGCTCGACTTCCTCCGGAGTCGATCCCGTGTATGGGACCGACACGAAGATGAAGGGCGGCGAGACCTCGGGGAAGGCCTCGAGCGGCAGCCTGATCGCCGCGATCACGCCGATCACGAACAACGAGACGAACAGCATGATCGCCGTCACAGGCCGCTTGATGCTGAGTTCGGCGATGCTCATTGCCCAAGCCCCCGATTCAAGCGGAGTGAGGCGTGCGGACGCTTAGCGCGCGTTGCGGAATTCATGCCGGCTCGGCCTCCGCATCGCCCGACTCGCTCGCCTTGTCGTACATGTCCGCCTTCACGCGCTTGGCGCGCTTGACGTAGTAGTCGTCGGCACGTCGGTCGAGCAGGTCGTACACGACCGGGATCACCAGCAGCGTCAGCAGCGTGGACACCAGCAGCCCGCCGATCACGGTGATCGCCATCGGCGAGCGCACTTCGGCGCCCTCGCCCATCGCGATCGCCAGCGGCAGGAAGCCGAACAGCGTGCACAACGTGGTCATGGTGATCGGCCGCAGGCGCGAACGCGCGCCTTCGATCAAGGCCTCGCGTTTGGGCACGCCGGCTTCGCGCAGCTGGTTGACCTTGTCGATCAGGATGATGGCGTTCTTGACCACCAGTCCGACCAGCAGGATCAGGCCGATGAACACCACCACCGACACCGGTGAATTGGTGAGCAGCAAGGCCAGCACCGCACCAACCAGGGCCAACGGGATGGTGAACAGGATCACCAACGGATGCAGCAGCGATTCGAACTGCGAAGCCATAACCAGGTAAACCAGGAAGATCGCCAGGCCGAACGCGAACAACAGCGACTGCACCGACTCGGCCAGCTCTTCGCCCTGTCCGCCGATATGCATGCCGATACCGGCGCCAAGGCCGCCATCGACGGCATTGCGCTCGGCGACCATCGCGTTGACTTCCTGCACCGCGCTGCCGAGGTCGATATCGCGCAGGTTGGCCGACACGATCGCAACGCGTACCTGGTCGGCACGGTGGATCTCGCTCGGACCCGTCGTCGAGACGACGTCGGCGACCGAATCGAGCGTCACCGGCCGGTTGCTGCCGGGATTGACGATCAGGCGGCGGATGCTCTCGACCGTCGCGCGATCGGTTTCGCGCGCACGCACCAGCACGTCGATCTTGCGGTCTCGGAAGCTGTAGCGCGTGGCGACGTCGCCGCGCACCTTTTTCACCACGATGTCGGCGATCTGGCGCGTGGTCAGGCCGAGCGCGCCGGCGCGTTCCTGGTCGAAGCGGATCTGGATCTCGGGGAAGCCCTCCTCGACGGTCGACTTGACGTCGGCGTAATGCGGGTTCGCGCGCAGCATCGCGGCCATGCGTTGTCCGGCAACCTCGATCGTCTCCAGATCCTGTCCGCGCAGTTCGATTTCGAGCGGCGTCGAGAAACTGAACAGCTCCGGTCGCGCGAAGTCCACTTGCGCACCAGGATGGTCCTTCATCGTCGCGCGCAGGCGTTCGGTCTCGGTCGCTTCAAGCTGTTCGCTGCCACCGTCGGCCATCACGATCGTCAGCTTGCCGATGTTCTCGCCGCTTTCGGTCGGGCTCGCATCCAGGCGCGTGCCGCTGCCGCTGACGCCATACAGCGCGCGGATGCCATCGTCCTTGGCGTGCTTGAGTTGCAGCTCGCGCACGAGCTTGTCGGTCTCGCGCAGCGGCGTGCCAGGCGGCAGCTTGACCGTCATCTCGAAGCGATCCTGCGCAAGTTGCGGGATCAGGTCCGAGCCCAGCAACGGCACCACGAGCACGGTCAGCGCGAACGCGACCGCCGCGAAACCGAGCACCAGCCACGGCCTTTGCAGCGATGCCGGCAGAAGTTTCAGATAGCCGCGTTCTGCGCGCGTGTACGGCGCCATCGCCAGGTCGCTGGCCTTGCGCATGATCGGGCCGATCACCGCCACCAGGCCGCGCCACATGCGCACGAACACCCAGGCGACGCCGAAGAAAGCTCCGCGCGACGCAATGCCGATGCCGCGTTCGGTCGCGGCCAGCGGCTTCTGCCAGCGCGCTTTCGGGGTCCAGTCCGGATGCGGCGGTTCTTCCGGGAATGCCGTCGACGGTCGGCCCTTCAGCGCGCTCAACATCGGGATCAACGTCATCGCCACGACCAGCGAAATGCCGATCGCGATCGCGACCGTCAACGCCTGGTCGCGGAACAACTGTCCGGCGATGCCCTGCACGAACACCAGCGGCAGGAATACCGCGATCGTGGTCATCGTCGAGGCCACCACGGCCATGCTGACTTCGCGCGTGCCGGTAATCGCAGCCTGCAGGATGCCCAAACCTCGCTCACGCGCTTTCGCAATGCTCTCGAGCACGACAATCGAATCGTCGACCACCAGGCCCGTTGCCAGCGCGAGGCCGCCGAGCGACATCACGTTGAGGCTCAGGTCGAGCTGGTCCATAAAGAAGAAGGTAGTGATGATCGATACAGGCAACGACAGCGCCACCACGAACGTGCTCCAGCCGTCGCGCAGGAACAGGAAGATGATCAGCACAGCTAGCAGACCACCGATCACGGCGTCCATCTTGACGTCGCTGATCGCGTGACGGATGAACTGCGACTGGTCGTCGACCGTGGTCAGTTCGATGCCGGTCGGAATCTGTTCCTTGATGTCGGCGAGCTTCTTCTCGATCGCATCGGCGGTGGCGACGGTATTGGCATCGCCTTCCTTGTAGATCGCCAGTTCGACCGCTTCCTTGCCGGCCAGACGAATGATCGCTTCGCGCTCCTTGAAGCCCTGACGCACCTCGGCGATGTCCTTGAGCCGGATCGGCATGCCGCCCGCGACGACGCTGGTCTGCGACGACGAGGCGCTCTGCACCGAAGCCGCCGCCGCCATGGCGTCTGCATCGCCACTTGCTGCCGCCACGCGCGCCATCTGTTCGGCGGCGCTCTGCGCGGCGCCACCGCCGGCCACCTGTGTAGTGACCAGCATGTCGCGGATTTCATTGACGCTGGCGAACTGGTTGACGGTACGCACCAGGTAGCGCTGCGTGCCTTCCTCCAGGCGACCACCGGAAATATTGATGTTCTCCTGGCCGAGCCGGGTGATGACCGTATCGATCGGCAGGTTGAGCTGCGCGAGCTTCTGCTGGTCGATGTCGACCTGGATTTCGTCCTCGAGGCCGCCGCCGACCTTGACCGCGGCGACGCCGTCGACCGGTTCCAGCTTCTTCTTCAGATCGTCGTCGGCGTAGCGACGCAGTTCGGTCAGCTGTTGCACCGAGTCCTCGCCGCTGGCCGACAGCACGATGCGCATGATCGGCTCGGTCGACGGATTGAAGCGCAGCAGCACGGGCGCCTTCGCTTCCAACGGCAGCTGCAGCACTTCCATTTTGTCGCGCACTTCGAGGCCGGCCTGGTCCATGTCGGTGCCCCATGCGAACTCCAGCACGACGTCGCTCTGGCCGGTTCGCGAGACAGATTTCAGCTTGCGCAGGTTCTTGACCACGCCGACGGCTTCTTCCACCGGCTCGGAGATCAGTGTTTCGATCTCGGACGGGGCTGCACCGGTGTATTCGGTGCGCACGGTCAGCGTCGGATAGCTCAGGTCCGGCAACAGGTTCACCTTCAGCGCGTTCAAGGCGATGAAGCCGAACAGCAGGAAGGTAATCGTGACCATGGCAACGGTCACGCGGCGCCGGGTGGAGAATTCGACCAGATTGAAACCGGCGGGAGCAGACTCGCGGGAGGAATCGGGACCCGGCGTACTCATTGCTTCTTGCCTTCTGCCTTCGCCGGCGCCGCTGCAACCGCTTTCTTGGGAGCGCCCTGCCCGATCAACTGCACGGGCGTGCCATCGCGCAGCGCGACCTTGCCGGCGGTGACGACTTGCTCGCCTTCCTTGACGCCGCCGCGCACTTCGGCCCACTCGCCATCCATGTAGCCGAGCTTGACCGGCACGCGCACGGCCTTGCCGCCGCGCACCATGAACACTGCGGTATCGCCTTCGTCATCGAGCAACGCGTTGCGCGGGATCACGAGTGCATTGGCGCGCTGGTCGTAATCGATCTTGATGCGCCCGAACATGCCCGGTTGCAGCACGCCGCTGCCGTCGAAGGTGCTGATGACGCGAAAGGTGCCGCTGCCCGAATCCACGACCGGGGCGATGCGATCGACCGTGCCCCTGAAGATCTTGCCGGGCAGCGCGTCGACCACCAGCACGACCGGTAATCCGGCCTTCAACGTGGCCAGTTCGCGCTCGGGCACGTTGAGCGTGGCCTCCAGGCGCGAGTCGTCGACGATGCGGAAGATCGGCGTGTTGATCTGCACGAAGTTGCCGGTCTTGATCGAGCGCGACGCGATCACGCCGGAGATCGGCGCAACGACATTGGCATAGGACAGTTCGAGGTTGGCCAGGCGGTTGACCGCGCGCGCATTCTCGAGGTCGTACTTGAGCTGGTCGAGGTCGTTGGCGCTGACCAGCTGCTGCGCGGCGAGTGTTTGCGAACGCTTGTAATTGGCTTCGAGCTTGCGCATCTGCGCAGCGCTCTGAGCGGCCTGGAGGGTGGCGCGATCCGGATCCAGGCGCACCAATGGCTGGCCGGCCCGCACCATCTGACCCTCTTCGACCATCACGTTGAGGGCCACCCCGGAGGTCTTGGCAACGACTTGGGATTCGGCCCGCGGCTCCAGCGGCGCGGTGCCGGTGTAGCTGGCCGCAATGGGACGCCTCGACGCGGCCGCGACCTCGACCGGCACTGCCTCGGGACCCTTGTCCTCCTTGTCCTTGGCTTCGGCGCTGCCTTCGCCCCCGCCTTTGCAGGCCGACAGTAGTAGAAGGGCCGCCAGGACGAAGACCGCACCGAGCGGTCGGCTCGTGCCCGTTGTTGCAGAGATGGCGCGCATTTCAGGTGACCCCCATTGGTGTTGTATCAAGGTACATCACCCACCCCGGCTTGCCATGCGCCATAGGTCACGGTGACTAGAGAGACGTTCCAGAGGAAAGGGATGCACGATGGCCCACGGCGGTTGCGGCTGCGTTGCGATTGGGCCGCACGCTATACTTTCCCGATCAACGGGAAACTGCGTGCGTGTCGGCAAGCAAGACATGCTTCCAGCGCTCTTCCCGGCCCAGACCAGCTTCCAGGATTGCGGAAAACGACATGATGCGCCCGCTGCAACTCGCTGCCTGCCTTGCCTTCACTGCCACCTCGTTCGCGTCGCTTGCACAGGAGGCTCCTGCACCCACCGCACCTGCGCCCTCGCCTGTCGCGGCCGCTGCACCCGCCACTCCCGCAGCACCGAAGGCGCTGGTCGGGAATGCGAAGAACGGATACCAGTTGACCTACACCTGCCAGGGTTGCCACGGCGTCGTCGGCTACAAGAACGCCTACCCGAACTACCACGTGCCGCGCATCGGCGGACAGTCGTCGCAGTATCTGGTCAATGCCCTGACCGAATACAAGAAAGGCACTCGCAAGCATCCGACGATGCAGGCCCAGTCCGAAAGCTTCTCCGAGCAGGACATCGCCGACATCGCCGCCTTCCTGTCCGGCCTGAAGTGAGCAGCCGCCCCATGACGACCCCCGCTTCTTCCCGCAAGC
>JACMKK010000270.1 GCA_014380115.1 Luteimonas sp.
ATTTCGCCGCGCACGTCGACGGTGATCTTCTTCGACATGTCGCCGTTGGCCACGGCGATGGCGACCTCGGCGATGTTGCGCACCTGCGCCGTCAGGTTGGAGGCCATCGCGTTGACCGAGTCGGTCAGGTCCTTCCACGAGCAGGCGACGACGGGCGCGATCGCTTGGCCGCCGAGCTTGCCTTCGGTGCCGACCTCCCTTGCTACACGAGTAACCTCCGAAGCGAAGCCGCGCAGCTGGTCGACCATCGTGTTGATGGCCTCCTTCAGTTGCAGGATCTCGCCGCGCACGTCGACCGTGATCTTGCGCGAGAGGTCGCCGTTCGCGACCGCGATGGTCACCTCGGAGATGTTGCGTACCTGCGCGGTCAGGTTCGACGCCATCTGGTTGACCGAGTCGGTCAGGTCCTTCCACACGCCCGACACGCCTTTGACTTTGGCCTGCCCACCCAGGCGTCCCGCCGTGCCGACCTCGAGCGCGACGCGCGTGACCTCGGAGCTGAACTCGGTCATCTGCGCGAGCATGCGATTGACGATCGATGCGGTGCGCAGGAATTCGCCCTGCAGTGGCCGGCCATCGGCTTCCTCGGAGACGGTCTTGGTCAGGTCACCCTTGGCGACCGCCGACATCGCCTCGGACATCGTCTCGATCGGCCGCACCAGGTCGTCGATCAGGCCGTTGACGGACTCCTCCATCTCGGCCCACGCGCCCTGGCGATTGGCCGGTGCCATGCGCTGGCGCGTCTGGCCTTCGCGACCGACCTTCTGGCCGACGCGCGCCAGGTCGTGGCACATGCGGCGATTGGCGTTGACGATCTGGTTGAAGCTTTCGGCGAGCTTGCCGGCGATGCCGTCCCAGTGCAGCGGCAGGTGCACCGTGAAGTCGCCCTCGTTGACGGCTTGCATGGCCGCCAGCAGATCCTGCATCGGATCGTGCTCTGGTTTAGAGGCTGGTTTGGATGATGGCTTGGGCTTGATGGCGCCGCGGCTGCGGCTGAGGGTCGGTTCGGCCACGCGATTTTCCCCTGAAATGGATGCCCGGCCGGACAGCGGCCGCCAATCGGCGGAACGTACCGGGAAACGTGTCGCGGCAGTGTGCACGCAACCTTCACGTCAGCGGGTCCAGCGAAAACCGTGGTGTAAGCTCGCCCGGTTCATCCAGCCGGGCCATTCCCTTGAGCGATCCAACCCCGTCGACGCCAGCGTCCCGCGCCCGCATGCCCCTGCACTGGAAGATCGCGATCGGCTTCTTCGCCGGCCTGCTGCTCGGCATGTTCGTGCACTACGGCGTCCCCACCGATGCGGCCTGGGTGAATACGCTGACCAAATACGTGACCCAGCCGTTCGCGACGCTGTTCCTGACGCTGATCTTCATGCTGATCGTGCCGCTGCTGTTCTCGGCGCTGGTGGTCGGCGTGTCCGAGATGGGCGACATCCGTTCGCTCGGGCGGATCGGCTGGCGCACGCTGGCCTGCACTATCGTGTTGTCCGGCATCGCCGTGCTGCTCGGCCTGGTGCTGGTGAACGCCTTTAGGCCCGGCGCCGGCGTCGACCCGGCGCTGGCCCAGCACCTGCTCAGCGAAGGCGCCGAGCGCACGCAGGCAATCGTCAAGGACAGCGCCGAGCAGCCGCGCGGCATCGACATGCTGCTGTCGATCGTGCCGGACAACGTGGTCGGCGCGGCGTCGAGCAATTCCAGCATCCTCGCGCTGATGTTCTTCGCGCTGATGTTCGGCATCGGCCTGGTGATGAGCAAGGCCACGCCGGCGATCGAGACGCTCAAGCGCGGCATCGAGGGTCTGTTCGAAGTGTCGATGACGCTGATTGGCCTGGTCATCCGCCTGGCGCCGTATGCGGTGTTCTGCTTCATGTTCAACCTCGCCGTGCTGTTCGGCTGGGAGTTGCTGGTGCGGCTCGGCGCCTACGTCGGCGTGGTCGTACTGGCGCTCGCGATCCACATGTTCGTGGTCTATTCGCTGGCGTTGAAGTTCGTCGGTGGCTATTCGCCGGTGAAGTTCTTCAAGGGCGTGCAGGAAGCGATGCTGATGGCGTTCTCCACGGCCTCGAGCAACGCGACCCTGCCGACCGCGCTGCGCGTCGCCGACGAGCAGCTGGGACTGCCGCGGCGCGTGTCACGCTTCGTGCTGACCATCGGCGCCACCGCGAACCAGAACGGCACCGCGCTGTTCGAGGGCGTGACCGTGATCTTCCTCGCGCAGTTCTTCGGCGTGGAGCTCGGCATCGGCCAGCAGATCATGGTGATGCTGGTCTGCATCCTCGGCGGCATCGGCACCGCAGGCGTTCCGTCGGGCTCGCTGCCGGTGGTGGCGCTGATCTGCGCGATGGTCGGGGTGCCGCCCGAAGGCATCGGCATGGTGCTGGGCGTCAACCATTTCCTCGACATGTGCCGGACCACGGTCAACGTCACCGGCGACCTGGGCATCGCGGCGCTGGTGTCGCGTGGGGAAGTGGATGGGCCCCCGATCGACTAGCAGCGGTGACGGCGCCGTCCTCGATTGCGCCAGGCCCGCGTCCCCTACCCAGGCACGGTTTCGATCCATACAATCGGAACCGTGTCAGGGAAGACGCCTCCTCTCGGCGTCATGAGCAAGGGGAAATGGATGAAATTTTCGAGTGCAGCGTTGCTTGGTCTGGCCATCATGTTCTCCGCCGACGCACAAGCCGAAAAGATGCCGTGCGAGACGAATTACAAGCAGGAAGGAAGCTTCTTCAGTGGCCGCAGGTTCACCACGTGGGAAGAGGTGGCGGGCGTGGCGCCGGACAAGGCCTTTAAGCTCGTCTACGCCGATGCCGTCAAGTCCGGGCTGAAGATCGTCAGCACCGACAAGGAGATGGGCGCCATCTCGTTGGAACAGAACCAGACACTGAATGGCGCCCAGGTGTCGCTGCCCTGGAACGTCCTCGTCGAGGAAAGTGGCGGTGGGTCCAAGATCAGCGTCAGCAAGATGACGCCTTCCGGTTATGCCACCGGGCAGGATTACCAGATCAAGTCGATGTGCGCGGTGATCGAGACCGTACGCAAATAAGACGGAATCCCAACCCAATGCTGCGCCTCGCGTGGCATTGGGTTGAGGCCGATCGCCTAACGCATTCCGCGTAGTTGGCGCAAGTCGTCCGACGGCAGCCATGGCGCGGACGGGGATGCGGGCAGCGGCCTTGATCGAATGACAACCGCGACACGGTGGCGCGCCGATGGGACAATAGACTGCCCGAGATCTCACGGGCGCCACCCACTCGATGCCCATGACGACGCCCAGCCGCCGCGACCTTGCCAATGCCATCCGTTTCCTCGCCGTCGACGCCGTCGAGGCCGCCAAGTCCGGTCATCCCGGCATGCCGATGGGCATGGCCGACATCGCCGAGGTGCTCTGGAACGACTACCTCAGTCATAACCCGAACAACCCGAAGTGGTTCAACCGCGACCGTTTCGTGCTCTCCAACGGCCACGGCTCGATGCTGCAGTACGCGCTGCTGCACCTGAGCGGCTACGAGCTGTCGCTCGACGACCTGAAGCATTTTCGCCAGCTCGAATCGAAGACGCCTGGCCATCCGGAAAACTTCATGACGCCGGGTGTGGAAACCACCACCGGCCCGCTCGGCCAGGGATTCGCCAACGCCGTCGGCTTCGCGCTTGCCGAGAAGCTGCTTGCGCAGCGCTTCAACCGGCCCGAATACGCCGTCGTCGACCATCGCACCTGGGTGTTCATGGGCGACGGTTGCCTCATGGAAGGCATCTCGCACGAAGCCGCCTCGCTGGCCGGCACCTGGGGCCTCGGCAAGCTGGTTGCGTTCTGGGACGACAACAAGATCTCGATCGATGGCAACACCGACGGCTGGTTCACCGATGACACGCCGGCGCGCTTCGAGGCTTACGGCTGGCGTGTGATCCGCAATGTCGACGGGCACGATCCGGTCGAGATCAAGACCGCGATCGACACCGTGCTGAAGTACGACGACAAGCCGACCTTGATCTGCACGCGCACGACCATTGGCTTCGGCGCCCCGACCAAGGCCGGCAAGGAATCCTCGCACGGCTCGCCGCTAGGCAAGGACGAGGCGGCCGCGACGCGCGCCGCGCTCGGCTGGCCGCACGCGCCGTTCGAGATTCCGCAGGAGATCCGCGACGGTTGGCGCGCCGGCAACGCCGGGCTGGTGCGCGAGGATCAGTGGAACACGCTGTTCGACGCCTACGCCGCGCAACACCCGCAACTCGCCGAAGAACTCACCCGGCGTTCGCGGGCGGAATTGCCGGACGGCTTCGCGGCCGAGGCCGATGCCTACATCGCGAAACTGCAGGCCGATGGCCCGGCCGTGGCCTCGCGCAAGGCCTCGCAGATGGCGATCGAGGCATTCGCGCCCTTGCTGCCGGAGTTGGTCGGCGGCTCGGCCGACCTCGCGCATTCCAACCTGACACTGTGGACCGGCAGCAAGTCGGTCGCGACCGACGATCCCAACGCCAACTACATCTACTTCGGCGTGCGCGAATTCGCGATGACCGCGATCAGCAATGGCCTCGCCCTGCACGGCGGGTTCATCCCCTACGACGCGACCTTCCTGATCTTCAGCGATTACGCGCGCAACGCCGTGCGCATGAGCGCGCTGATGGGGGCGCATGCGATCCACGTCTATACCCACGATTCGATCGGCCTTGGCGAGGACGGCCCGACGCACCAGCCGATCGAGCAGCTGGCGAGCCTGCGCTATATCCCGCACAACGACGTCTGGCGTCCGTGCGACGCGGTCGAGTCGGCGGTGGCCTGGCGCATGGCGATCGAGCGCAAGGTCGGGCCGAGCTGCCTGGTGTTCTCGCGCCAGACGCTCGCGCACCAGTCGCGTACCGATGCGCAAGTACGTGACATCGCGCGTGGCGGCTACGTGCTGAAGGACTCGGTCGGCGCGCCGGCGGTCATCCTGATCGCGACCGGTTCCGAAGTGGGCTTGGCCATGCAAGTCGCCGAACGTCTCGGCGATAGCGTGCGCGTGATTTCGATGCCTTGCACCGACGCCTTCGATCGTCAATCCCGCGAATACCGCGAAGCCGTGTTGCCAGATGCCTGCCGCAAGCGCATCGCGATCGAGGCCGGCGTGACCGACTTCTGGCGCAAGTACGTCGGCCTGGACGGCGCGGTCGTCGGCATCGACAGCTTCGGCGCCAGCGCGCCGATCGAAGCGCTGATGCCGCACTTCGGGTTCACCGTCGACAAGGTGGTGGCTGCGGCGCAGGGGCTGCGTTGATCGCATAAACCCAGCGCCGAGCCGCATCGATTAAAAAAACGCCGGCTCAAGCCGGCGTTTTTTTTGCAGGTGCCTGGGATCGCCGCTACTACTTGCGGTTGTCCTGGATATCGTCCTGCACCGTCTGCACATGGCTCTCGACGATGTCGCGATGCGACTGTCCGCCATTGGCCGGCGTACCCTCCGACAGGCCGCTGACCACGGCACTGGTGACGAAGTTGCTGGCCGTCGTGCGTAGCGCTTCCAGATCGACCTGCTCGTCCGACAGTGCGCCGGCGATCTCCGACTTGAGTTTGTCGATCGCGGACGAGGTCAGCGTGTCGCCACCGCTCAACGCCTCGTCGATCAAGCCGTCGATACGCGGATTGTTGCCGAACGCCGATTTCAGGTCGCCTGCCACCAGCTCGCTGATCTTGCCGCCGCCCGGAACGACGGACAGCCCGAGGTCGACGACGAAACCGACCAGGGCCTCGGTCGCTGCAGCGCGGTTGTCCTGGTCGATCTTCATCTGCTGCACGGCATCGAACGCCGCGCCGCCGAGCATGCCTAGCTGCTGCCGCGCGGTCGACACGCTCAGGTCTGCGGGATAGTCGGAGCGCTCGACGCCGTTCAGATAATCCTTGCGCAGCTGCGCCCATTCCTGGACTGCAGTCAGCGCCTGTTGAGCATCAGGATTATCGGGATTGAACGCGGTGATGCGTAGCAGGTTGCCCAGTTCGATCGCGTTCTGGCCGAACTGCTGGGCATGGCCATCGCGCCCGGTCACGCCCGAGCCGTCCCAGTTGCTCAGCGCCGTCAGCACGGCATCGCCCTGGTTGCCGGCGACCAGGTTGGTCAGCGCTTCGGCCGTCGAGGCGATCGGCTTGTCGGTATAGGGATCGTAGAACACGTCGTTGTCGGACGATTCGGCATAGCGCGCGATCCCGACAGCGGTCTCGTTCCACTGCTCGGTATCGGGCTGGCGCGCGACCGAATCGATCAGCGTCGCCATCGGATTGACCAGGCCGTCGAAGGCGCCGGCGCTGTTCTCGAAGCCGATGCTGGACTGGCCGATCGCCTCGAGCAGTTTGCCGCGCGCTTCCTCGCGCGCTGCAGCCGCCTTGGCCGGATCGCTGATGCCGTCGCCGGCGCGCTCGGCGACGCTGGCGAACACGCGCGCGGCCATGTCGGGATCGCCGGAATCGCCGGCGATCTGCATCGCAATGCCGGCGTCGTGCGCGCTGTGGATGTTGTTCGCGTCGAGCGGCTTGGCGAGCAGGTGCTCGGCGAAGTTCTCGCGGAAGGTCTGCGTGGCCTCGCTGCCGTTGGAGGCGCCGAGGAATTCACGCAGCTGATTCCACTGGTCGGGCGCTATGCCAGGCGCCACGCCGTTCAGGATCTGCGTGCCGAGGAAAGTCTCTGCCTGCTGGTCGCTGATTCGGCCGGCGTTGTAGGCGGTGGTGAAGCCTTCGGAGACCGCGGCGTACTGGTCCTGGCTAATGCGGCCGTCGTTCTGCATCCGGTCGAGCGTGTCCAGTTTCAGCCACGAGGCGAGGGCGCCGCCGTCCTTTTGCAGCAATGCCTCGTTGAGACGTGCGCCGTCTTCGGGACTGAGCTTCGCCATCTCCTCGGCGTAGCGCACCATGCGGCTGTCGTAGTCGTCGGTGAACCACTGCACGCCGGTATCGAGAATGGCGTCGGCGGTGTCCTGGATCTGCTGATCGCTGACGGGGGCATCCACCGGCGTGGCTGGTGCCGGCGCGTCATGGACAGGCGCGGTATAGGTGAGATTGGTTTGGGTGGGTTCGACCATGGCCGCGGCTCCAGGAAAGATCCTCCGAGCCTAGGAGCCGATTGGAGTTCGTTCTAGCTGGGGCCAGACCCAGCCTAGGGTTGACCCTAGGGTGACCCGGTCCGTCCGAGGGCGTGACGCAACAACCTCGCGTAAAGCCATTGCGACAGTCCCTTCGGCGCATCCAACGCCATTCGCGCCAGCGCCTCGGTCTCTCCGCGATGGCCCGATGCCAGCGCCGCGAGGATCGTGCGCAACTTGCCCGATCTCGTCGCCGTGTTCGCCTTCAGCCAACCCAGCGCCTTCACCACGCGCTGTTCGACCTCGGTGAAATCGCTGCCGAGCGGATAGTCGGGCAGGGTGCCGTCGCTGCGGAACGGTTTCAGTGCAGCGCCGAGACGCAGCGGCGTATTGCGTGCCCACGCCGCCGGCGCCTTGAAGCCGCCGTGCAGCTTTTTCGAGCGCTGCGCCGTGGCCAGCAACATCGCCTGGAAACGCGCATCGGCGATGCCCGCCATCGCCACCACGCAGTCCTCGTCGGCCAGGCCGCGCACGTCGGCGATCCCGTATTCGCTGACGTAGAGGTCGCGCAGGTGGCGCGGGATCGTCGTGTGACCGTAGTTCCAGCGGATGTTGGAGGCATTCTTGCCGGCGTCGTCGCGCGTGGCGCGCAGCAGCAACGCCGAGCGCGCGTCGGGCAGCGCGTGTGCCATCGCCACGAAGTTGTACTGACCACCGACGCCCGAGACCACGCGTCCGTCCTCGAGTCCGTCCGACACCGCGGCGCCGAGCGCGGTCGCCATCATGCAGGTATTGAAGAAGCGCGCCTCGCGACGCTGCACGCGTTCGAGCGATTCGTTGCCGCCGTAGAGTTCATTGACCTCACTGACGCGCTTCATGCCGATGCCGCGGCGCGTGGCCTCGTCGAGGTTGCGCAACCAGTCGTAGAACGCGGGCGAGCCGAGGTAGAACGCGCCGTGCAGGAACTCGCCGTCGCGTTCGACGAGTTCGTGCTCGAGCTCGCTGGCGCTGCCGTCGGCGATGCGCTGCATCAAGGCTTCCTTGTCGACCACCTTGCGCCGGATCACGCCCACTTCGACCAGGCGCTTGAACCCTTCGTTGATCATCTCGCTGCAGCCGTACAGGCCCTGGGCGAACGCGCCGAGGCCGCCGCTGGCGAGCACGGCCGGATGGCGCTCGAGTTGCGGATCGAGCGCCTGCAGCACGCGCCGATACGTCGCATTGTCGGTGTGTCGCAACGCCAGCGCATGGCATAGCGCGTCGGCCAGCGCGCCGATGCCGATCTGCAGCGTGCCGCCGTCGCGCACCAGCGCGCTGGCGTACAGGCCGATGGCGTAGTCGACATCGCCCACCGGCTGCCGCGGCAGCCCGAACAGTTTCGGATACGGCCCTGCAGGCGTGACCACGATGTCGAAGAACGCCGCCTCGACCGAAGGGGTGCCATCCAGCCAGGGCAGTTCCGGATCGATCTCGGCCACCAGCAGCGGACGCGGCAGCCCGCGCGCGACGATCGCGTCGATCGCGTCGAAGGTCAGGTCGGTGTTCGACGACAACGACAGGCGCGTGCCGTCGGCATTGCCGGCGACCTTCTGCACGATGCAGTTGACGCCGCGATCGGCCAGGGCCTTGGCGACGTGCGTGTAGTTGAGGCTGGCGTAGCGCGTCTGCGCCTGCACCGAATTGAGCAAGGCGCCGGACTGGACGTAGAATTCCTCCACCGAGATGTGCGCCGGCAACGCATCGCGCCTCTGCGCCTGCACGTACGCCAGGCGCGGGAAGTCGTCGCCGAAGTGCCGCGACACGAACGGTCCTAGGAACCGCTTTTCGAGATCACTGGATCCGTCCGGCAGGTCCAGCGACAGCGCCGTGTACAGGGACAGCCGCCGCGACGTGTGGCCGACCGCGCGCGAGTACAGCGCGTTGAGTAGCCGGTGCGGCTTGCCGATGCCTAGCGGAGCACCGATGTGTAGCGGGCCGTCGATGCGCGAATAGAGTAGATCGACGGCGGCGTCGAGGGACTCGAATTCGGCAGGGGCGGGACGGGCCATGGCGGCATTGTGGCGCAAGGCGCACCCGGCCGGCTTTGGCGAAGATCGGTCAGGCGAAGATCAGCTTGCCTGCTGCGATCAGCAATACCACGCCCAGCGCGTAGCGCAGGCTTTTTACCGGTAGCCAGCGCAGTCCCAGCTGCGTGCCGAGCAGGGCGCCCAATGCCACGGCCACCAGCCAGATCGGCAGAGCCTGCGGCAGGGTGCCGGTGGCGTGCAGCAGGCCTGCCAGACCGGTCAGCGAATTGATCCAGACGAACGCGACCGAGGTGCCGCTGGCTTGGCGCGTCGGCATCCAGTGCGCAAACAGCAACAAGGGCGTCAGGAAGATCGCGCCGCCCGTGCCGGTGAGGCCGGACAGCACGCCGATCGACGCGCCGATCAGCAATCCGGCCAGCCACGGCACGCGACGGCCGGTGTCCTGGGTATCGGTGATCTCCGCGCGTGCGGCGCTGCGGAATACGCCGAAGGCCGCGACCAGCAGCACGATGCCGAGCAGCAGCGAATAGCTTTCCTTCGGCAGCTTGATCTGCGCGGCAAAGAACGCCGCGGGCGCAGAAGCCAGCACGAACGGCAGCACATTGCGCCAACGCACGTGGCCACCGCGCCAGAAGCGGAACAGGCCGATGCCGCCGACCAGCAGGTTCAGCGCGAGCGCAGTTGGGCGCATTTGTTCGGGCGCGAAGCCGAGCAACGCCATCGCCGCGATATAGCCGCTGGCACCGGCATGGCCGACCGACGAATACAGGACCGCGACAGCAAAAAACAGCAGGGCGAGCAGCAGTTCGAGTTCGCTCACGGCGCCGCCACCACCGTGATCGACTGCACCTGCCGCACCCAGCGCGCCGGCCGCGCGTCTTCCGGCGCGATCAGCCGCAGCGGGCCGTCTTCGTCATCGAGCGGCTTGCCGTCGCAACGGTCGACCAACAACACCTTGCGGTTGCCGAGCGTGGGATCGAGTTCTGCGAGCGAGTACACCGCGCGATAGCCGTCGCGCGCGGTGACCAGCACGTAGCTGGCCAGGCGTGCGCCGCGCAACGGTTCGGCGGGCATGGCCTTCGACGCGCGCAATAGCTCGGTCAGCGACACGCCTTCGCACTGCAGCTTCTTGTCGTGCGCGGTCGCAGTCACGGACTCGCGCGTGAGCCCGGCGAGCGTCGTGGCGTCGATCGGCACGGCCAATGGCGACGCTGGCGCTTCGGGTTCGGACGCCCTGCCGTCGGCCGGATGGTCACCGGACTCCTGTGCCATCGCCTGCGCCGAGGCCCAGACCCATAGCATCGCGCAGACAAGCAGCAGCTTGCGGCCGATCGCAGGGGTCATGACGTGCTCACAGTTGGTCGAGGGGGAGCTTGAGGTAGCGGATACCGTTGCGCTCCGGCGCCGGCAGCGTGCCGCCGCGCAGGTTGACCTGCAGTGCCGGCAGGATCAACGCCGGCATCGCCAGCGTCGCGTCGCGCGCGGTGCGCAGCTGCACGAAATCAGCTTCGCCGACACCATCGCGGACATGGATGTTGCCGCGCTTCTGCGCGCCGATCGTGGTCTCGCAGGCGACCGCGCGGCCGTTGGCGCCGTAGTCGTGACAGACGAACACGCGCGTCGTGTCGGCCAGCGTGTCGTAGAGACGGCGGATCGAGCGGTACAGCGTCGCCGCATCGCCGCCGGGAAAATCGCAGCGCGCGGTGCCGGCATCGGGCATGAACAGCGAGTCGCCGGTGAACAGCGCATCGCCGATCAGGTAGGCCAGGCTGTCGCGGGTGTGGCCCGGCACCGGAATGGCGCGCGCGGGTAGCGCGCCGATGCGGAATTCCTCGTCGTCGCCGAGCAGGCGGTCGAACTGTGAACCGTCGGTCGCCAGCGTGCCTTCGGCATCGAGCGTGGGCGCGAACGTGCGCTGCACGTCGCGGATGCCGGCGCCAATCGCGAGGGTGGCGTCGGGCAGCTGCTGTTTCAGCCACTGCGCGGCGGAAAGATGATCGGCATGCGCGTGCGTCTCCAGCAGCCAGCGCACCTCGTAGCCGTGTTCGCGCGCGCTTTCCAGCAGCTGTTGCGCGGACGCGGTCGCGGTGCGCGCCGACTTGGCGTCGAAGTCCAGGACGGGATCAATCAGCGCCGCCTTGCGCGTTTCCCGATCGGCGACGACGTAACTCCAGGTGCCGGTGTCCGGGTGGTGGTGCGGAACGACATGCGGCTGCATCGCGGCTACCTCGGCGTGCTTCCCAACGTTTCGTTCAAAAGCGTGCTCAGCCGGTACGCCGCCTGGCGCACGCGCTGCTCGGCCAGCGGACGCATCGCATCGGGATAGCGCCGGTCCATCTTGTGCTCTTGCGGATACAGCTGGCGCGATCCGATCAGCCGGCAGGACTCCGCCGCCCAGGCTTCCGGCGGAGTCGATGTGCCGCCGCTGTCGATCGGCGGAGGCCATGGCAGGGCATCGAGCGCCTCGGTGTACTGCTTGAGGTCGAGCCGGCGCTCGGCCAGCACGTAGTAGTCCCAGACCGAGTGCAGGTTGGTGCCCATCACGCCGTCCACGTATTTGTTGCGCGCGTACTTTTCCGGCGCGATGTCCGTGCGCAGGCTGATCTGGAACTTGTTGCCGCCGAGATCGTCCTGGTTGCTCGCATGCATCGGTTGGTGGACATCGCCGACCAGGTGCACCAGGAACTTCAGTGCATCGCGGCGGGCCTCGCGCGGCTGTTTCGGGTCGGCAAGGATCGCGCGCTGCCTTTCGATCGCGCCGATCACGCAGTTGCCGTCCGGACAATCGCGCACGGCCACGTAGTCGCATTGATCCTTCGGATAGTTGACGTAATGCCAGCGCGAGGTCTGCTTGAAGCGCTCGGGCTCGTTGTCGCGCAGTGCGTCGGCCCAGTAGGCGACGCCGGCCAGGGTCGGGTCGGGCTCGCCCGCCAGCAACGCATGCACCTGCACCTCGGCTGAGGGGCTTAGATGGCGTTCGGCCAATGCGCCCACCAGGCGGTGGCCCAGGGCGCTCCAGGCCGATGCGGCGGGGGCCAGCAGCAGCAGCACGACGGCCAGCAACAGGCGAGGCATGGGATTCACGGGGACCTGCCTTGTACGGGGCGTTATTCGGGGGTTAAAAGCGCGCGCTGGAAGCCGCTAAAATACCGGTCTTTCCCGTCCGCGTCTTTGCAGGAGTGTTTCATGGCGATCAAGGTTGGCATCAATGGCTTCGGCCGCATCGGGCGCAACGTCCTGCGCTCGGCGGTGCAGAACTTCGGCGACGAGATCGAGATCGTCGCCATCAACGACCTGCTGGAGCCCGACTACCTCGCCTACATGCTGCAGTACGACTCGGTGCATGGACGCTTCAAGGGTGAGATCGCGGTCGATGGCAACACCCTGCTGGTCAACGGCAAGCGCATCCGCCTGACCCAGGAACGCGATCCGGCGGCGTTGAAGTGGGACGAGGTCGGCGCCGAGGTGGTGATCGAATCGACCGGCCTGTTCCTCGACAAGGCCACCGCGCAGAAGCACCTCGATGCCGGCGCGAAGAAGGTCATCCTGTCGGCGCCGTCGAAGGACGACACGCCGATGTTCGTCTACGGTGTCAACGACAAGACCTACAAGGGCGAGGCGATCATCAGCAACGCCAGCTGCACCACCAACTGCCTGGCGCCGCTGGCCAAGGTGCTCAACGACAAGTGGGGCATCAAGCG
>JACMKK010000271.1 GCA_014380115.1 Luteimonas sp.
AGCAGAACAACGGAGAACTGGAGAGCTCGCGCTGGCTCGTCGAGCAGATGCTGCGCGCCGAGGCAACCGAGCGGGCGACGCGTTCCGTGAGTCACCAGATGGCCTCGGCGAAGTTCCCCGTGCACCGGGACCTGGCGGGGTTCGAGTTCGAGGTCTCGCCGGTGGATCGCAAGTTGGTGATGCAGTTGGCCGAAACGACCTTCACCGAGGCGGCGCACAACGTCGTGCTGGTGGGGGGACCCGGCACAGGCAAGAGCCATCTGGCGACCGCCATCGGCGTGGCCGGCATCACGCGCCACGGCAAGCGGGTGCGCTTTTACTCGACGGTGGACTTGGTCAACGCACTCGAGCAGGAGAAGGCGCAGGGCAAGGCCGGGCGCATCGCTGGCAGCATGCTGCGCCTGGACGCGGTCATCCTGGATGAGCTGGGCTACCTGCCCTTCAGCCAGGCTGGCGGGGCCATGCTGTTCCATCTACTGAGCCGGTTATACGAACACACGAGCGTGCTGATCACGACCAACCTGGACTTCGCGGAATGGTCCAGCGTGTTCGTGGATCCGAAGATGACGACGGCGCTGCTGGACCGGCTCACGCACCACTGCCACATCGTGGAGACCGGCAATGACAGCTACCGCGTCACGCAGGCCACTGCCAACTCGAAGCGGCGCATCAAGGCGCGTGAGGCCGAGCGCAAGACGACAAAGACCTCGCCGCCGGAAACACCGGCGAACCCAGCCTGACGAAGTCGCCGCGCGCGGGGGAAGCCGCTACGGGCTACGCCCTTCGCGTCTTCCCCCGCGTCACACCACCAGTCCGGGCCAGCGAGTGAAAGGAGGAAAGAGCTACAGTTATCCACAGCCGGCAGCTACAACGCCGGCGCCCATCCCCGGGTCAAGTTGAGATCGGCAGGGTGGGTCAAACTGAGATCGGCGCAGACAGCTTACCGTCCAGTGGTGCTTTCCTAACTGATCTTATGGTTCCTCCCAGAACGCCTGTTCTGCGGCAAAACGTTCGAGCTAAGGGGGCGCCCTGCCGTTCGTGCTCCCTTTAAGCGAGGGGTTAGGCCTCGCTGTAGCGCACGGGATCACGCGCGCCAGTGCCAGTCGCGATTCAGCAGCCCGTAGAGCGCTGTATCAGAGACTTCATCTCCCACGATCCAGCGTTCGCGAAGGTAGCCTTCTTTCTTGAAGCCGAGACGTTCCAAGCTTCTGGCAGATGCTTCGTTCCGCGGGTCGACGTCGGCTTCAACTCGGTTCAGCATCAGTTTACTGAAGCCGTAGTTCAGCAGCGCACGCAAGGCTTCGTCCATGTATGCCTTGCCCCAGGCGTGCGATGCGATCGCGTATCCAACCTCTGCTCGTCGGCACTGCTCCGATATGGCGAAGAGGGTGCACATGCCGATGAGCACACCATCTTCTGTTCGTTCGAGACCAAGCCGCACATGGTCGCCGGTTGCCATCGCTTTGACATCACGTTCGATCATCGACCGAGCCTGCTCAATCGATTCCCAGGGCGGCGTACTCCAGTACCGCATCACCTTGAGATCGGAGAAGAGTTCTAGCAGTGCGTCGGCGTCCGAGTCCCGGAGCGGCCGCAGAAGCAACCGCCGGGTGTTGAGGGTCAGTTGATCGAAGGCGGGCATGGCTGAGGCTAGGGAATGCGGGGCTTAACGTTCGAGGTAACCGGGCGACGACGGTGGGACGCCAAGCCCGGGCCGGGCCGGGCCGGGCCGGGCCGGGCCGGTGAAAATGTACCGCGTACCACCGGCCCGGGCTTCGTGGCCTGCCGTTGGCGCTCCGATTGACCAAGGGGTTAGGCCGCAGTCTTAGAAGGCAACGTCTGTGGTCTTCTTGACCTCAGTGCGAACATTCGGAACGCTGATCCACTCAAACACTGCATTCATATCGGCGACGATCAACTCCGCAGGTACTGACTTTCCATCGGAGAGCTTTAACGACTCAGTCGAATGTGCATCGTTGACAAGCGCGAGATTGTAGCCGCGCTTCACGGCTGAATAGGCCGTCGACCGAATGACCAGTTTATTGCGGCTCCCGCCAGGATGAGTCTTGTGACGCCAAGTGCCGGCAGTTTCTTGTCGAGGTCCGTGCTCGCGAAAGAGGAGTTGTACTTCTTGTGAATGACGATTTCTGATCTTGCCCCTACATTTCCGGACACGGCCTATTCGCAATGTAGCGCCGATTGATCAAGCTGAGCGCGGCGTGAGTGCTCAACCCGATGCCGCCTGAACTCCCGCGGCGATCTCATCTTCAGGCTTGAGTGCGGATGCACCTCGTTGAAGTGCTCGAACGCGGCAGGCAACTGCGCCAACACGGTCCGCGCATCGCTGAGGTCCATGCGGCTCACGTAGTCGCGCTTGAAGGTGTTGACGAAGCTCTCGGCCATGCCGTTGCTCTGCGGGCTGCACACCGGCGTGTTGACCGGCGTCAGCCCCAGCGACCTGGCGATGCGCCGAGTCTCGTGGGCGATGTAGGCGCTGCCGTTGTCCGACAGGAACTGCACCAGGTGTCCCGCAGGCACGGCCTCCACCGCGCCGAAGCGCTTCTCCACTGCCTCGATCAGCATCTCGCGCACCGGCTCGCCCGGCAGCCCTTTGCCCTCCCACGCACGGAAGGCCATGATCTCGCGATCGCAGCAATCCTTGGCGAACGTGGCCGTCACGGTCTGGCCCGAGTCGCACTTGATCTCGAAGCCGTCCGAGCACCAGCGCGTGTCGCTGACCTGGACCGAGACGGTGCCGGTGTGCGCTCGGCTCGACTGCGGGCGTCGCGGTGCCTTCGGCAGCAGCAAGCCATGACCGGCCATCACCCGGTACACGCGCTTGGGGTTCACGCGAGGCGAACCCAAGCCGGCGCGTTGGCGATTGACCAGCGCGCAGGCGCGCCGGTAGCCGTAGCTGGGCAATTCGGTGATCTGCTCGCGGATGTCGGCCAGCAACTGGTCGTCACCACGCGGAGTGCGTTCGGTTCGGCCATCAATCCACGAGCTCGGCCGATTGCGCAGCACATGAGCGTTCGAGCGCGCCAGCCCGAGTGCTTGGCAGACGGCCATCATTGGCCGTCCCCCGGCAACAAGGGCGAGCGCGCAATCCACTTTTTTTCGGCAGCGTACTCCACCGCTTCCTTGAGGATCTCGTTCTCCAAGGTCTTCTTGCCCAGCACGCGCTGCAGCTTGGCAATCTCGGCACGCGCGGCCACCAACTCGGAGGCCGGCACCACCGCCTCGCCGGCGGATACGGCCGTCAATGCACCCTGGCGTTCGAGCTTGCGCCACTGGAACAGCAAGCTCGCTGCGACACCTTCCTGCCTGGCCACGAGCGACACACTCATGCCGGCCTCATAGGTTCGCCTCACGAGCGCTGACTTCTCAGCCAGGGACCAGCGCCTGCGGCGCTGGTCCCTCGTGATCACCTCGATCGTCTCGGTATTCCTATTCGCATTCACAGTCCTACTCCTATCCTCAAAGATAAGCGATGGACCGTGTCCGGTCATTCAGGGGGCCAGCTCATGCGCCTTGGTTGTAGCAAGGTGGAATGCGGCGCCGCAAGTCCGATGTACTAGTGGCTGCAGCAGCTCATGACCTACGGCTTGCTGCGCGGGGCGTTCAGGCCGGCAGAGCGGGCCGAGCACC
>JACMKK010000272.1 GCA_014380115.1 Luteimonas sp.
GCGCCGCGGTACTAAGGGGCGGCATTCATTCTGCGGGATAGCTGCCATGTCCTTCGATTTCGGCGACATCATCGATTCCGTCAGACAGGTGGCAAGCCGCGTCGTGGAGGCGATCACCACGCCACCGCCGCCCCCGCCGGCACAGGCCAGCCAGCAGATCCAGGCGCGTGCCAACGCGGCCACGTCCAACTCGGAGCAACGCGAACTCCTCGTTCAGGGCTACACGCAGGCGCAGGAGCAAGGCGACGGTGCGCTGTGGCAGCAGACCGAGGACCTGGCCACGCTGTATCACGACCGCGAGGTCCTGCAGCTCAGCCGCTCGCTGGCGCCGGGTGCCGAGGTACCTGAAGGCTGGTCCAAGGCGAACGACGAGCAACTCGCGCAATACGGCATCAGCGACGAAGACCTGCATCCCCAGGGCTCAGGGTTCAATGCCGAACTCTATATCCCCGATCCCGAGGTCTACGGCCCCGACGCCACGCCCGTGCTCGTCTTCGAAGGCACCAATTTCGCCGATCCGAACGACGTCAATGCCGACGTGGCGCAGGCCCTAGGCAACACCGAGGAGTACTACAACCGTGCCATGTCGCTGGCCACGACGGTGAACGAGCACAGCGGCGGCAACATCAGCTTCAGCGGCCACTCGCTCGGTGGTGGCCTGGCCACGGCGGCGGCGCAGGTCACCGGCGCGCCGGCCATCGTCTCCAATCCCGCCGGCGTGCATGCCGATACGACCGAACGCTTCCTGGCCGAGCGTGGCCTGTCCACGCCAGCCAATGCCGATGCGAGCATTACCACCTATGTGGTCGAAGGCGACCTGCTGACCCAGTTGCAGGATGCGACGGCGGGCGTGAGTCCCGACAATGCGGACGCCCTGGCCGCCGACGTCAATATCGCGGTCCAGATCTACAACCACCTCACCGGCAACTCGCTTCCGACCGAAGCGACCGGGGAGCAGCTGCGCAATCTTCCGGATGCCGCCGGCAGGGTCATCACACTCGATGCCACCGATGATGAGGGCAACGCGCGCGATGACATCACCTCGCTCGACGACATCATCGCCGACGTCAACAACACCGCCGACAACTTGAGCCTGCCGGGCCAGGTGGTCGAGCAAGGCGGCGGCATCCTCGGCGGCATCCTCGACATTCCCGGCAACATCGTGAACGGGGTCACCGACGCGCTTGGCGGCGCGCTGGAGCAGATCGACCGCATCGTCCCCGGGAATGTGCTGACCGAGCTCGGCGACGGCTATGAGAACCTCGGCGACGTGGTCGACCGGATCAGCGAGGCGCCGGGCGACCTCGTCCGCGAAACCGGACGCACCATCCACGAGTGGAACCGCGACATCGCCGTGGCCATCGCGACCGTCGACCAGGCCCTTTCCGGCGAGGTCCGCGACTCGGTGACCGAGATGGTGGAACGCCACAGTTTCGGCGTGTTCGACGATTCGCTCGGCAACGAGGTCAATGAACGCGAAGACGCACTGCGCGAGCAGCTGGGCTGAGACACCAACCGCGGGCGTACGTGTTGCCAGTGCCGTCATGACCAAGGCGTCATGACCAAGTCGTCATGATCTGTCCGGCATGATCCTGTCGTCATGCATCGATCCGCGATGACATCGCTTGCGCCGTCCTGTGCTCCCCGGGGATGGGCGCTCGCGCGATGTGCGCAGCCGGTCGTATGCGCAGGCGCCATGCTGGTGTTGCTGGCCGGCTGCCGGGCGCCATCGGCGGGCGAGTCCGCGCATCATTCGTCCAACCATCCGCAAGGAACCGCCGTGACACCGACGCTGCAGATAGAACGGCATTTCAGCGGACCCGAGCTCGAGCTTGCGCGCGCTGCCGCGGCAGGCAAGCGCGAGGATGTCGCGCGCCTGGTGCGCGCCGGAGTCGACCCGAACGTCGTCTCCGCTGGCGGCTTGCCGCTGATCGCGTGGCCGATCCTGCAGGACAACGTCGACGGCGTCGCGGCCTTGCTCGACAACGGTGCGAATCCGAATCGCGCCGTTCCGGCCGCCGGCACCGTCATGGTCTGGGCGGCGAAAGCGCCGGACCCGCGCATCCTCGACGCCTTCCTCGAACATGGCGGCGATGCCGAAGCCCGCAGCGCCGACCGCGAGCCGCTCACGCGTGTCGCTGCGCTGGCCGGACGCTGGGGCAACGTCCAGCGCCTCGTCGGACATGGCGCTGCCGTGGATGCCGCTGCCCAGGATGACGAGGGCGACACGCTGCTGGCGTACTACAGCGCCGGACAATTCGACAAGGCGCACTGGTTGCTCGAACACGGCGCCGACCCGGGTCACCGCATCTCGAAGTCGGCGGTCGCGCAACGCGTCGGCGCACAGCCCATCGTCGAGAACATCTATTGGTGGCCGGTGCAGGCAGGACGCTTCCCGGAACTGGCGCAATGGCAACGGCGTTGCCAGGACCTGCTCGCCGCGCACGGTTTCGTGGCACCCGCGGAGCCTGCGCACCTCACGCGCCTGCGCGCGTCCCAACAAGGCGCTAGCAGCGACGCCGCAACGCCACGCGATCTCGATGCCGCGATCGGCGAAGGCGAGGCTGCGATCCGGCACGAGCAACGCAGGCACTGAACCTGAGGATGCCGCATCCGGACGTGCCCGTCATCGATGCTTCGCGTAACCTTCGCGGTACATGGCACGCCTTCCGATCGACATCGACGCTGCAGGAAAACCGCCGCTCGGCATGCCGGCCGCTAACTTCCTGCGCAACTACTGGCAGAAGAAACCGCTGCTGATCCGTAACGCCTTTCCGGGCTTCGTTTCGCCGATCTCGCCCGAGGATCTTGCCGGCCTGGCCTGTGAGGAAGCGGCGCTGTCGCGGATCGTCACGCGCCAGCGCGCGGCTGACGCCTGGACTCTGCGTCACGGGCCATTCGCGGAAGAACTTTTCCCGACGCTGGGCGACCACGACTGGTCGTTACTCGTGCAGGACGTCGACAAGTGGGACGCGGACATCGCCGCGTTGCTGCCCGCCTTCAGCTTCCTGCCGCGCTGGCGCATCGACGACGTGATGGTCAGCTTCGCCGCACCGGGCGGTTCTGTCGGCGCGCATGTCGACCAGTACGACGTGTTCCTGCTGCAGGCACAGGGGCACCGGCGCTGGCAGATCGATGTTTCCAAGGATCCGTCTCTCGCGTTCCGCGACGACGTCGAACTCAAGCTGCTGCGAGAATTCCATCCCACCCATGACTGGGTGCTCGGCCCCGGCGACATGCTGTACCTGCCGCCCGGCGTGCCGCACCACGGCGTCGCCGAGGATGCCTGCCTCACCTTCTCCATCGGCATGCGCGCGCCGGCGGCGGCGGAGCTGCTCGGCGATTTCGTCGATACGCTGTCTGCGGATGCCGACGAAGCGCTGCGCTATCGCGACGCGGACCTGGCACCGGCGGCGGACCCCAACGAGATCGATGCGGCGGCCATGCGGCGTGTGCTGGAAGCGCTCAACGCGCTGCGCATGAACGATCCGGACAGGCTCGGCGACTGGTTCGGCCGCTTCATCACGCTGTACCGCAGCGCCGGGGCGGCGATGCCGGGCGGCGACGGACGCTCGCGCATCGAGATCGAATGGGACCTGCAGCAGGGCGCCACGCTGCAGCGCCATCCGTGGACGCGGATGGCCTGGCGCAAAGCCGCGCGCGGCGCTCGTCTGTATGCGGCCGGCCAGGATCACGCCATGCCGGTTCGCGATGCACAGCGCGTGGCTGCAGCCGATGTTGTCGATGGCAAGGCCTACGCAGCCCTGTCCGAGGCCGGGCGCGATGTCGTGTTCGCGCTGCTGGAAGAAGGACACTATCGACTCGCCCTGCCTGACGAGGAGGACGCATGAGCACTGAGCAGCTGCCCTTCCGTGTCGAACCGATCGACTACGAGCAAGGCCTCGCCGAACTGCGTGCGGTGCGCGAAACCGTCTTCGTGCAGGAACAGAACGTCCCGATCGAGGAAGAATGGGACGCGCTCGATCCGCAGTGCCTGCATGTCATCGCGCGTGATGCCGGCGGACTGCCGATCGGTACCGGCCGGCTCACGCCCGAACACAAGATCGGCCGCATGGCCGTGCTGTCGGACTGGCGCGGACGCGGTGTCGGCGATGCCCTGCTGGCGGCGCTGGTCGAGCTGGCACGGCAACGCGGCTGGCGCGAGCTGGCCCTGAACGCCCAGGTCTCGGCGTTCGGCTTCTATGCGCGGCATGGTTTCGTGCCTTACGGCGCGCGCTTCCATGAGGCCGGCATCGAGCACCAGGCGATGCGCCGCCAGCTCGAGGGTGCGACCGAGATCGAGACGCGCGATGCCGCCGTCGCGATCACCACGGCACTGGCGGGCCGCGCGCGGCGCAGCCTGTGGATCTACAGCCGTGAACTCGATCCGGGCCTGCTCGACGCGCACGAAGTCGTGGAGGCGCTGCGCCGGCTCGGCGTGGCCGGGCATGGCGGCGAGGTCCGCATCCTGCTGCAGGACATCGAAGCTCCGCAGAGCGCGCACGCGCCGCTGATCGCGCTCGCACAGCGCCTGCCGAGCGTGTTCCTGTTCCGCGAGGTCGGCGATCCGGTCGATCGCGACTACCCCTCGGCCTTCATCGCCAACGACGCCGGCGGCTATTACTTCCGCGGACTGGGCCATCGCTTCGATGGCGAGGCGGACCTTGACGGCGGTGGTCGTGCGCGGCAGCTGATCGAGGCCTTCCGTCCGGTGTGGGAGCGTGCAAGGCCGGTCAGCGAGTACCGGGCGCTGGGGATCTAAAGGTCCCGCGAAATAGCCGATCGCTGCACTGCGCTTGTCTTCCCCCTTTGAATAGGGGGGACCGAGGGGGATTTGCTCTTGATTTGCGTGCAAGCAAAAGCAAATCCTCCCCGACCCTCCTTTTTCAAAGCAGGGAGCAAGCAAGCACCACTCTCGTCCATGATGCGCTGCGGCATGACCTCCGGCTATAATTCGGGCTCTTTCGCGCGCCGTTCGCCGGGACATCGAAAGTCCAGTCGAATCAGACGCTTGCCCCCACCTTCGAGGCTTTCGGTACCCGAGTGGACAGTCTCCTGAAGCAGTTTGCGCAGTCCTCCCAGCTCGGCGCCAACGCCGCCTATATCGAGGACCTGTACGAGCAGTATCTCGTCGCGCCCGACAGCGTCGATCCGAAATGGAAGGCCTGGTTCGACGGCTTCAAGGGCCGCGAGGCCGGCGATGTTCCCCACTCCGCCGTGATCGACGCGATCGTGGCCGCCGGCCGCGAAGCCGCACGTGGCGTGATCGTCGCGCCGAACGCGGGCAAGGGCGGCGACGAGCGCGACTTCGCGATCGGCAAACTGATCATCGCCTACCGCTCGCGCGGACACCTGGCCGCAGACCTCGATCCACTCGGATTACTCGAGAAGAACGAGGCCCCCGACCTGACGCTCGGTTTCCATCGCCTCTCCGAGGGCGACCTCGACACCGAATTCGGCAGCGGCGGCGTCGGCGGAAACGAGCGCATGAAGCTGCGCGACCTGCTGGCCCTGCTCAAGGCGACGTACACCGGCCCGATCGGCGTCGAGTTCATGCATATCACCGACGCCGAGCAACGGCGCTGGGTGTACGAGCGCCTGGAAACCGCCGGCGGCCGCTTCAACCGCAGCGACGACGACAAGCGCCGGATCCTCGAGCGCCTGACCGCCGCCGAAGGCCTCGAGCGCTACCTGCACACCAAGTACGTCGGCCAGAAGCGCTTCTCGCTCGAAGGCGGCGACGCGCTGGTTCCCCTGCTCGACGACATGGTGCGCCGCGCCGGCAGCGACGGCGTCAAGGACATCGTGGTCGGCATGGCCCATCGCGGCCGCCTCAACGTGCTGATCAATACGCTCGGCAAATCGCCGCGCAAGCTGTTCGACGAGTTCGAAGGCAAGTTCGAACATACCGAGGACATCGACCGCGCCCACACCGGCGACGTCAAGTACCACATGGGCTTCAGTGCCGACGTGCAGACGCCTGGCGGACCCGTGCACGTGGCGCTGGCGTTCAATCCGTCGCACCTGGAGATCGTCGACCCGGTGGTCGCCGGCAGCGTGCGCTCGCGCCAGCACCGCCGCGGCGACAAGGAACGCAGGCAGGTGCTGCCGGTGCTGCTGCATGGCGACGCCGCGTTCGCCGGCCAGGGCGTGGTCATGGAACTGCTGCAGATGTCGCAGGCCCGCGGCTTCGCGGTCGGCGGCACCGTCCACATCGTCATCAACAACCAGGTCGGCTTCACCACCAGCGACCGCCAGGACGCACGCAGCACGCTGTACTGCACCGATGTCGCCAAGATGGTCGGTGCGCCGGTGCTGCACGTAAACGGCGACGATCCGGAGGCCGTGGTGTTCTGCGCCGAACTGGCCTTCGACTTCCGCCAGCGTTTCGGCAAGGACGTGGTCATCGACCTGGTCTGCTACCGCCGCCACGGTCACAACGAGGCCGACGAACCGGCCGCGACACAACCGCTGATGTACCAGGTCATCCGCGCGCACAAGACGCCGCGCGAGCTTTATGCGACACGCCTGGTTGCGGAAGGCACGCTCAAGGAAGGTGAAGCGCAGGCCGTGGTCGACCACTATCGCGACAAGCTCGATGCCGGCGAAGTGACCACCGAACTGGCGACCGTCAAGCCCGATGCGTTCACCATCGATTGGTCTAACTACCTGTCGGGCAAGCTCAGCGATCCGGTCGACACCAAGGTCGCACGCGACAAGCTCGACGCGTTGGCGAAGGCGATCAACACGGTTCCCGACGGCTTCGTCCTGCATCCGCGCGTGGCCAAGATCTACGACGACCGCCGCAAGATGGTCGCCGGCGAACTGCCGGGCGACTGGGGCTTCGCCGAGAACCTCGCCTACGCCACGGTGCTCGACGAAGGCAGCAAGCTGCGCCTGGTCGGCCAGGACAGCGCGCGTGGCACGTTCTTCCACCGCCATGCGGTGCTGCATGACCAGAAGACCGACCAGTCCTACCTGCCGCTGCGGCAACTGGTGAAGAACGCCGAGGACGCGACCATCATCGACTCGCTGCTCAGCGAGGAAGCGGTGATGGCGTTCGAGTACGGCTATTCGACGGCCGACCCGGGCACGCTCGACATCTGGGAAGCGCAGTTCGGCGACTTCGCCAACGGCGCGCAGGTGGTCATCGACCAGTTCCTGTCCTCGGGCGAGGCCAAATGGCAGCGTCTTTGCGGCCTGGTGCTGCTGCTGCCGCACGGCTACGAGGGCCAGGGCCCGGAACACAGTTCCGCGCGCCTCGAACGCTTCCTGCAGCTGTGCGCGCTCGAGAACATGCTGGTCTGCGTGCCGACCACGCCGGCGCAGGCCTTCCACATGATCCGCCGGCAGATGCGCATGAAGACGCGCAAGCCGCTGGTGGTGATGACGCCGAAATCCCTATTGCGCCACAAGCTGGCGGTGTCGTCGCTCGACGAACTGGCCAACGGCGAATTCCAGCACCTGATTCCCGATGCCAGCACCGATGCCAAGTCGGTCAAGCGCGTAGTGGCTTGTTCGGGCAAGGTCTATTACGACCTGCTCGACGAAGCGCAAAAGCGTGGTCTGAAGGATGTCGCGTTGTTGCGCATCGAGCAGCTGTATCCGTTCCCGCGCGCGCAACTGGCGGCCGAACTCAAGCGCTATACCAAGGCCACCGACCTCGTCTGGTGCCAGGAAGAACCGCAGAACCAGGGCGCGTGGTACCAGATCCAGCACCACCTGCAGGCCTGCCTGCAACCGAAACAGGCGCTGCACTACACCGGCCGCGCGCGTTCCCCGGCACCGGCGGTCGGCCACTTCAACGACCACGTCGCCGAGCAGCAGCAAATCGTCGCCGATGCGCTCGTCAATGCGTTGGTCGGCAAGCCCGCGGCCGAGTGATTTTTTGATCCGTCATTCCGAGCGCAGTTCGGAATGACAAACTTTTACAGGAAGCTCCACGATGGCCACTGAAATCAAAGTCCCGGTTCTTCCCGAATCCGTCTCCGACGCGACCATCGCGACGTGGCACAAGAAGGCCGGCGAAGCGGTCAAGCGCGACGAGAACCTGGTCGACCTGGAAACGGACAAGGTGGTGCTGGAAGTGCCGTCGACCGTCGATGGCGTGCTCAAGGAGATCAAGTTCGCCGAGGGCGCGACCGTCACCAGCCAGCAGGTCATCGCGGTGATCGACGAGGGCGCCGCCGCCCCCGCAACTGCAGCTCCGGCAAAGGAAGCGGCGCCCGCCGCCGGCGCGCAGGAAGTGCAGCCGAAGGCCGAAGCGGCCAAGGCTGAAGCCGCCGCTCCGGCGAGCAC
>JACMKK010000273.1 GCA_014380115.1 Luteimonas sp.
GCGGATGAGTTGTGTCATCACCTCTTGAAAACGTGCTGGCGCACCCTTCATGCGGCCGACAACTTCTTCAGTCAGTTCGGGGAAGATCTCAGCCATGAGGTGTCACATTCAATGCTGTCGGACGACGACCGTGGAATGCGTCGTCCAGCAACGCACGCAGTGCGTCGCGGTCAACAGGCCTCGGGTTCCAGTACGGCGATGCGGCCGCCGCCTCGGCCGCAGCATCAAGCTGGGACTCGGGAAGACCGATCGCCTTCAGGGAGGTTGGAGCACCCAGCGTTGCCGCCAAGTCGAACAAACCAGTGGCAGCGTTCGAGGCACCAAGCGCCCGCGCCACGATGGCCATCGCATCAGGCGCCGCAGATTCGTTGAAGGCTGCGGCGTGCGGCAAGATCACTGTGTGAGTCTCGGCGTGCGGCAGGTCGAAGCTGCCGCCGAGCGTATGACAAA
Organism: Luteimonas sp.; assembly: GCA_014380115.1. GTDB lineage: Bacteria > Pseudomonadota > Gammaproteobacteria > Xanthomonadales > Xanthomonadaceae > Luteimonas. The sequence goes on from JACMKK010000273.1 coordinate 451, forward strand.
GCTTGTGGTGCAGTGCCATGCCAACGGTCCCCAGGCAGTTGCCGCAAGCCCAGGCGCCGAATAACGCGTCGGCTCGCGCCGCCGCATCCCAGGAATCGGCGGCGATCAACGGCAAAGCCCGGGCCAGCGCGGCAATGCCCTGTTCGGCCAGCATCGACGTCACGGGGTTGCGGTCGCGGGCGTAGAGTGCCTCCACTGCGTGCGCCATGGCATTCATGCCGGACACGATCGACAGCAACACCGGCATGCCCAGCGTGAGGTCCACATCGTAGATGATGGTGCGCGGCAGTACCTGGAGCGAGCGTTGCGTCGTTTTGCGGCCCTGCTCGGTCTGCCCGATGATGGGCGTCGCTTCCGATCCCGCATACGTCGTCGGCACGACGATTTGCGGCAGGCCCGTGCGCAGCGCCAACGCCTTGCTGAGCCCAGTGGTCGAGCCCCCACCAAGTGCGACAAGGCAGTCGGGCGCGGCCGCCCTGACCTGGATCAGCACCTTCTCGGTGACCTCGACGGGCGTGTGCATGGCCGCGCCTGTGGACTGCCCCACCGCACGCGTGCCGAGCAGTTCATGCAAACGCTCTCCAGCGGTTGTTGCATGGACGGAGTCACACAAGATAAATGCCCGCGTGGTGCCCAAGAGGGCCATCTCGTCGGCGACCCGCGGCAGCGTGCCATGGCCGAACACAACGCGGCCAGGCAGTGCGGTGTACTCAAATGGGTTCATGGTTTGGTTTCCTGTGTCCGATCAGAATCTGTCAAGCCTGAAGCGGAACGCCGCTGAGGCGCTGCAGTTCGTCCAATGGGAGACCATCGACCGCCTCGACCACCCTGAGACCGGCGCCCGTCACCTCAAGAACCGCCAGATCGGCGTAGATCCTGGCCACGCACGCCATTGCTGTGAGCGGGTAACTGCACTCGGCAACGATCTTGCTGACGCCATCGCGCGTAAGGTGTTCCATCATCACCCAGGTCTGCTTGGCACCGATAGCCAGATCCATCGCCCCGCCGACTGCAGGAATCGCGTCCGGCGCGCCCGTGTGCCAGTTGGCCAGATCACCATTTGTCGAGACCTGGAACGCACCAAGTACGCAGATGTCGAGGTGGCCACCACGCATCATGGCAAAGCTGTCAGCGTGGTGGAAGTAGGCACCCCCAGGCAGCAGCGTGACAGGTTGCTTGCCGGCATTGATCAGGTCGTGATCCTCTTCACCTGGGTCCGGAGCCGGCCCCATGCCCAGCAGGCCATTCTCGCTGTGCAGAAAGATTTCGCGGCTCATCGGAAGCTGGTCTGCCACCAAGGTCGGCAGTCCAATGCCCAAGTTCACATAGGCACCCTCTGGAATGTCGCGCGCAACACGCGAGGCCATCTGGATGCGGCTCAACTTTCGATAGGCCAAGGTCACGCTGCCTCCTTGTGGATGGCAAGGCCAGGTGCCATTCGGGGGACCTGGACCACCCTCCGCACGAAGATGCCTGGCGTGACGATCACCTCTGGATCGAGCATCCCCGGCGGTGTCAACTGGTGAACTGAGGCGACTGTTTTCCGGGCCGCCATCGCCATGATCGGCCCAAAGTTGCGTGCCGTCTTGCGGTAGGTCAGGTTGCCCCAACGATCGCCTGTTTCGGCCATGACCAAAGCCCACTCCGCATGGATCGGCTGCTCGAATACGTGCATGCGGCCGTCAATGCAGCGAGTCTCTTTTCCCCGGGCCAGCTCGGTGCCGAATCCGGTAGGTGTGAAGAAGCCGCCAATACCTGCCCCTGCGGCGCGAATGCGTTCGGCAAGATTGCCCTGAGCCACCAGTTCCAGTTCAATGCGGCCGGCACGGTATGCAGCGTCAAACACCTGCGAATCAGACTGGCGAGGGAACGAGCAAATGATCTTTTGCACCCGCCCGGCCTTGATCAAGGCTGCTAGGCCCATCTCGCCATTACCGGCATTGTTGTTCACAATCGTCAACGCGCGTGCGCCATGCTCAATCAGCGCATCAATCAGCACCGTTGGCTGGCCGGCGCCGCCAAAACCGCCGATCATGATGGTCGCGCCGTCGCTCAAACCTTCCAAGGCGTCGAGCGGGCTGGAGAAGACCTTGTCGATCAAGACGCCTCCGAGGAAGACGACGCCAAGGCGAGTTCCCGGATCATCAACTCGCGCATCTGGAACTTCTGGACTTTCCCAGTAACGGTAGTTGGGAACTCCTGCACGATGCGCACGTAGCGCGGCACCTTGTAGTGAGCAATCTGTCCGGGGCAGAAGGTCCGCACCAACTCTTCGTCCAGTTGCGTGCCGGGCCGGGGAACGACCCACGCGCACAACTCTTCGCCGTACTTGGTGTCGGGCACACCAATCACCTGCGCGTCCTGAACGTCGGGGTGCCGATGAAGGAACTCCTCAATCTCGCGCGGGTAGATGTTCTCGCCGCCACGAATGACCATGTCCTTGATGCGTCCGACGATGCGGCAATACCCGTCCGCATCTATCGTGGCCAAGTCCCCGGTGCGCATCCAGCCGTCTTCAGTGACCGCCTCCCGAGTGCGAACCGTGTCGCCCCAGTACCCCAGCATCACTGAATAGCCGCGCGTGCACAGTTCCCCTGGTTCGCCGCGGGGCACGGTGCGCCCGTCTTGGTCGACAATCTTCACTTCCAGATGTGGCTGAATGCGACCCACGGTTGACACCCGAGATTCCACAGGATCATCACGACTGCTCTGGAAACTGACCGGGCTCGTCTCGGTCATACCATAAGCGATGGTGATCTCGCCCATGTGCATGCGCGACATCACCTCCTTCATGACCTCCACCGGGCACGGCGCGCCGGCCATGATGCCGCGACGCAAGGACGACACGTCATAGCGCGCGAAGTCAGGGTTGTTCAACTGCGCAATGAACATGGTCGGAACGCCGTACAGGACGTCACAGCGCTCGGCCTCGATCGCCGCCAAAGTGGTCAGCGGATCAAACGACTCGCCTGGGTACACCATAGCCGCCGAGTGCGTGAGGCAACCCAGGTTGCCCATCACCATCCCAAAGCAGTGATACAGAGGAACCGGAATGCAAACGCGCGATCCTGGTTCGATGCCCGTGGCAGCGCCGACGAAATAGCCGTTGTTGAGTAGGTTGTAGTGCGAGAGTGTGGCGCCCTTTGGCAAGCCTGTCGTTCCGCTCGTGAACTGGATGTTGACCGCAGTGCGTGCGTCGATGGAGGCAGCTACATCGTCAAGACGTCGCAACGCGTCGTCGTCTGCCAACAGCGGCACTGAATCGAAGAGGATGCAGCCTGCTCGGACGCCCCCCCCAATTTTGATCACATGCCGAAGCGAAGGCAGCCTGGCGCTGTGCAACTCGTCATGGACGCTGGCTAATTCGGGAATGAGCGAGTCGAGCATCGCCAGGTAGTCGTTTGACTTAAAGCGTGTGGCGGTAATAAGCGCGCTGCACTCAACCGAACGCAGCACATGTTCGAGTTCGCCAACCCGGTAGGCCGGATTGATGTTGACCAGGATCATTCCCGCCTTGGCCGTGGCGAATTGAGCAATGACCCACTCGGCGCAGTTCGGCGACCACACACCCACCCGGTCCCCAGCCTTCAGCCCAAGCGCCAGCAGACCGGCCGCAAATGCATCGGCGCGCTCCTTCAGCTCGGCGTAGGTCAAACGCACGCCCTGGTGGCCGACCACCAGTGCAAGGTTTGCTCCGTCGCGACGAGCGACCTCGTCGAGATAGGCGCCAATCGTCTGTTCGATGAGGGGTGCCGAGCAATCGCCCGACACGTGACTCGGTTGGTCCACAGTGTTCCCCTGCAATAGCCGCTGCCTATTTGCCTTCGAACGTCATCTCGGGCGGCACCATGTCGGCATCGAAGGCTTTCGCCGTGTTGATGAAGCCACGCTGCACGTCCTGCGTCAGGAACAGTTCCATGGTGACGTCCGGCATCACCACATCGGCTGCCGCGACGCCGCCGCTGGCCCAAACCTTCAGCAGCGTTCGCGTGGCCATGTACGAGCGCGTCGGACCAACGGCAAGGCGTTCAGCCAGGGCCTGAGCGGTTGCGTCGAGCTCTGAGTCAGGCACGACATCGGTCGCGATACCAAACTCGCCCGCCAACTTGCCGGAAATCGGTTCACCCAGCATCGAGTAGCGTGACGCCCGCGAACGGCCCACACGCTCGGCCAGGCGCTGCAGCGCGCCGGCGATGGGCAGCATGCCAGTGGTGACCTCCACGCAACGGAACATCGCATCGTCGGCGGCCACGATGAAGTCGCAAGACAAAGCCAGTTCGAAGCCACCGCCAAAAGCCAGACCACGAACGGCGGCCACGGTCGGCACACGCAATGCTTCAATCGCGCGGTATGAGGCATTGACGTCGGCGACAAAGGTGCGGAACCAGTGGATGTCCTTGCCCGGCCACTCGCGGACCTCACCGCCCATACTGAAGTGAGGGCCTTCAGCGCGCAGGAGCAACACCCGAATGTCACTCTCGCTGGCGGCGTGCACGGCCTCTCGCAGCGCCGAAGCGTATTGGAGATCGATTCTGTTGAACGGCGGATTGGCCAGCACGATGCAGCCAATGCTTTCGCGGCGTTCAAAGCGGATGGTCTTCATCTTTGAGTCCTTGTACGGTAGGTGAACGGTCCTCGCCTGGCGGGCAGCGAGAAGGGTCTGGAAGAGCTGCGCTTGCTACGCTGGAATGATTGGAAGCAAGAGGTGCGAAGCCCGGTCACTGTCGCGGTAGACGCGGTGCGTGACGGTCTGGCTGCTGCAGACGTGATACGGGATGTACTCCACGTTTGTCATGGCGCCGGTGCCGGTCGGCACATCCATGCTTGAAATTTCCAGGCAGATACGATGACCGGCCTTGAACTGGTTTGCCGTCGCGAGTATCTCGATACGGTACTCGACCACCTCGCCCGGCTGCACAGGTGCGATCGAGGCGCGAGTCATCATGTGGAACGGCTTCCACGGCGTGGAGCGCTGCTCGTCAAGTGCTCGGTACGATGCCTTCAGCCAGCCGCGCGTGAGTTCGCGTTCAGGCAGGTCTGCAGGTACGTCGCGTTCCCCCTCGCGCGCCGTACGCACAGACACGTCGGGCCCTACGTCTTTGAGCACAACGATCCAGTTCGTATCCTCCTTGTCAAGCGCCGCAAACAGCGTCAACGAGATCGGTCCGGCGACGGTGACGTCACGCGCCAACGGCTCGGTCATGTAACGCAGCCGCTCCACCTTCGTTGTCCGTGTGACGGGCATTTGCGTGAACACATCGGGTTCGCGCGCCGACGCACCGACCTGCGCTGCGGGCCGTGGAGGCTCGGTCGTCAGCGTCTCCCAGTGCGACAGGTAGTACTTGGTCCACTGAGTCTGCGGCAGTGGCCAGTCGCTTCCGGTGCGCCACTCGTTGGCACCCATCAGCCAAAAGCGCACCGGGGGCTCGTCCATGATGCCGGTGTCCTTGCCCTTGAGCCAGTAGTCGTACCACCGCAAGATCTCGTCGTGGAACTGGTGGAACGGGCGCTCCAGGTGCGCGGGGCCGGTAAAGAGCAGCTTCTTTGGTTGATCGATGTTTCGGAAGTAGTTCTGCGCGCCCATCCAATGCAGCTTGTAGGTATACGCGTAAGCGCCGGAGCCGGTGTAGAAAGGAATCTTGATCTTCTCGAACGTCTCCTCGGCGCGCTGCAGCACGCCTTCTGCCTCCCACGGCTGAGTCAACATCAAGTACATCACGAAGGTACGCTGGCCCTTCTGCGTCAGGATGTTGTAGAGATTGATGTACTGCTTGTAGTCAGGGTTGTGCATGGCCTTGCGCCACAGCTCTTCCATCTCAGGCGGCAGCGGTGTCGGCACATCGCGCGACTCGTGCACTGTGCTGAACACGTCCAGCAGGTACGGGAAGGTATGGATCACGCCACCCGGATTGAAGTCTCGGAAGCCAAACATGCCGCCGTAGGCGCTGCAGGCGTCATACGGAAAGATGGCCTTCAGCGCCGGGTGGCCCTGCGCCGCCGCGCGCCACTGCTCGCCTGCATAGCCGGAGATCCCGACCATGCCGACCTTGCCGTTGGACCACGATTGCTGGGCGATCCACTCAATAAGGTCGTAATGGTCAGTGTCTTCGTGGCCGTAATGGCCTTCCGACTTCGCGGAGCCGCGCGGTTGCGCGATGACATGGACGTAGCCGTTGGCGATGAACCTGCGGGTATCACCAGCCTCAATCGGCCCGAACCACAGCGGGGCATGAGCCGGCTGCGGCGGCAGTATGTCGGCGATGTCCGGCCCCTGGATGTCCTTGTTGTGGAGTGCGCAGGCATATAGAACTGGGTAGCTTCCAGGCTCGTCGGGGCGATAGACGTCCACAGCAAGACGGGTTCCGTCACGCATCGTGACAACGAGGTCGCGCTCTTCAATCATCGGTGTCTCCTGTCTCTCTGGTTCACGACTGAAAGACATCGTCTTTCGATAGGCTTGCGCAGGTACTTGGCGTTCGATAGGCCAAACATGGCCGGCGCGCTCCTCGCGTCCACCTTAGTCAAGCTTGACCTTGGCTACGCGCACAAGCTCAGCACCGAGTTCGCGATCCTTTCGGATGTACGCAGCCATCTCGGCGGGCGTCTCTTTGCCTGGAGTCAGGGTTAGCGGGTCCATCACCTTGAGACGGAACGCCGGGTCGTTGACGATCGTCACGGAATGCTTGTTCAACGCGTCGATCACCGCCGACGGCGTTCCTGCCGGGGCGAACAGTCCGAACCAGCTACGCACGTAAAAGTCACCGAGGCCCACCTCAGAGAAAGTGGGCACGTCGGGCAGGTAGGCACTGCGCTGCGATCCCGCCACCGCGATCGGAATCAGCTTTCCGGCTTCTATGTGCGGCCTCAGCGCTCCGATAGCCAAGTAGGTGAGCTGCACATGCCCGGCCAACGTGGGTACCACGGGACCGCTAGCGAATGGCACATGGGTCACGTCCCAGCCAGTCTTTGAACGGATCCACTCCAGATAAAGATGCGCTGTGCTGCCGTTGCCGAAAGAGCCGAAATTGAGTGTGTTCGGCTTGGCCTTGGAGAACTCCACCACCTCCTTGAATGTCTTCGGACCGACCGAGGCACTGACGACGATCGCACTGTTAGGCCAAGCCAGGATTGCCACTGGCGCAAAGTTCTTATCCGGGTCGTAGGGCAGCTTATTGAAGAGGTGCGGATTGATAGAAACAGTGTCATTCAGCGTCAGGCAGAGCGTGTAACCGTCAGGCGGCGAGGCGGCGCACGCCTGCGCGCCGATGATCGTGCTCGCGCCAGGACGGTTTTCGACCAAGAAGGTCTGACCGAGTCTGGCTTCCAGTTGCTGCGCGAGGCCACGTGCCAGCACGTCAGGCGGAAGTCCCGGTGGCGCTGTGACGATGATCTTGACCGGCTTACTTGGCCACGGCGAAGGCTGGGCGGCAGCATGGAGCCCGATACCCAGAGCAGCCCAACAGACGAACAACGAACGGACAAATCGATTGCTATGCATTGCGTCTCCTGCGCCAAGTCAAGGTGCAGCAGCGAAATCCACCTTTCTGCGGCAGGTTGCTGGCTTCTTGATTCACATCCCTGTACGGTCGTAAAGTCTATAAGCTTGCGGCGCGAAGCGCAAGTACTCGTTCAC
>JACMKK010000274.1 GCA_014380115.1 Luteimonas sp.
CCGCAGGAGAACTATGCCGCGCTGAGCCCCGGGCAGCTGGCCTCGCGGCTCAAGGCGTTGGAGCAGCAGATGTACCAGCACGCGCGCGACCTCGAATTCGAGGAAGCCGCCCGCGTCCGCGACCAGATCCGGCAGCTCAAGGACGCCGCGCTGGTCTCGTGACCGTAGAAGTGCCCCTCGGCGCGATCGAGCTCGACCGGGAAGGCTTCATCGCGCCCACTAGGCGGCTTCTATGGCCGGATCGGTTGTCCAGTTTCGGCCGCTGAGCTACACTGCGCGCCCCTTGCCCGGGGTCGTTTTTTCGGGCCAGCGGGCGGTTAGCTCAGCGGTAGAGCACTACCTTGACATGGTAGGGGTCACAGGTTCGAACCCTGTACCGCCCACCACTCCTGCAGTGGAAGACAAGCGACGGCGCGGCCTGCATGGGTTGCGCCGTTCCTGCTTCTGGGCCCGGCATGTCGTGCTTCTGGAGCAGGTATGCAGGCTTAAACGGCCGACGTTGCCGGCACCCACGCCTCGACCTGGTGCTCGCGATGGTCGTCCTGCAGCGCGATGACGAATGTGTCCTGCTCGACACCATCGACAGTCAGCCGGCGCGCGGTCGCGCCCGTCTGTTGATGGACGCGGATCCGGTACACCGTATCGCCGTAGCGATAACGTAGCGCGTACTCGGGCCAGTCGGCAGGGATGCAAGGCACCAGGCGCAGCGTGTCGCCCTCGCGGCGCAGGCCGAGCAGGGATTCGACGACCAGCCGGTACATCCATCCGGACGATCCGGTGTACCAGGTCCAGCCGCCACGGCCGACATGCGGCGCGACGGCATAGACGTCCGCTGCGACGACGTAAGGCTCGACCTTGTAGGTCGCGATGTCCTCGGCGTTGCGGCCATGGTTGACCGGATTGATCATCCGCAGCAGCTCCCACGCCTTGGCGCTGTCGCCGAGGTGGGCGAAGGCCATCGTCGCCCAGATCGCGGCATGCGTGTATTGGCCGCCGTTCTCGCGCACGCCCGGCACGTAGCCGCGGATGTAGCCCGGGTCCTGCGCGGTCTTGTCGAACGGCGGGTCGAGCAGCTGGATCAATCCGGCATCGCGACGCACCAGATGCTGGTCGAGCGAAGCCAGTGCCTGTCGCGTGCGTTCCGGATCGCCGGCGCCGGACAGCACCGACCAGCTCTGCGCGATCGAGTCGATGTTGCACTCATCGCTTTCCGTGGACCCGAGCGGCGCGCCGTTGTCGAACCAGGCGCGCCGGTACCAGGCGCCGTCCCAGGCATGCGCCTCGAGGTTCTGGCGCAGTTGTTCGGCCGCGGCCACGCAGTGATCGGCGAACAGATGATCGTTGCGCGCACGCGCCACGGTGGCGAAGCGCGTCAGCACGTCGAACAGGAAGAAGCCGAGCCACACGCTTTCGCCCTGGCCGCGTTCGCCGACGCGATTCATGCCGTCGTTCCAGTCGCCGGTCAACATCAGCGGCAGGCCGCGCTCGCCGAGCAGGCCCAGGCCTCGCTGCAGCGAACGCACGCAATGCTGGTAGAGGTTCTGGCGCAGGCCCGAGCGCGTGGGCAGGTCGTAGTACGACTCCTCGTCCGGGTTCACCGGCCGTCCTTCGATGTAATGCACGCGCTCGTCGAGCACCGCGGCATCGCCGGTGACTTCGACGTAGCGCGCCGCGGCCAGCGGCAGCCAGAGGTAATCGTCGGAACAGCGCGTGCGCACGCCGCGGTCGAGCGGCGGGTGCCACCAGTGCAGCACGTCGCCTTCCGGGAACTGGTGCGCGGCGCTGCGCAGCAGGTGTTCGCGGGCGCGCTCGGGCTGCGCATGCAGCATCGCCATCGTGTCCTGCAGCTGGTCGCGGAAACCGAAGGCGCCGCCGGACTGGTAGTAACCGCTGCGCGCGAGGTAGCGGCAGGCGATGGTCTGGTACAGCAGCCAGCCGTTGGCGAGGACGTCGACCGCCGGATCCGGTGTCTCCACGCGTACCGCGCCGAGCGTGCGCAGCCAGTGGATGCGCACTGCGTCGAGCGTATCGTGCGCGGCATCGCTGCCGCGCGTGCGCCTGGCCAGCGCGACCGCATCGCCCCAGTTGCGGCTCATGCCGAGGCGGAAGACGGTTTCCGTCGTTGCACCGGTGCCCAGCTCGATCGGGATCTGGATCGCCGCGCAAGGGTCCAAACCGGCGCCGATCTTGCCCGACAACCGCTCGCGCAATAGCGCCGCCGGCCTCTGCACGCTGCCGTTGCGGCCGAGGAATTCGGTGCGGTCGCCGGTGAAGCTGCGTCTGCCACCCTCGGGTTCTTCGATGTCGACGTCGAAGAACGCGACGCGATGCTCGAACTCGGTGTTGTAGGTGTTGCGCGCGGTCAGCACGTTGCTGTCGCCGTCGACTTCGGAGATGACGTGCATCTGCGTCCGCGCGTGCAGATCGCCGAGGATCCACTCCACGTAACCGGTCGCCGTCAGCTTACGCGGGCGCCCGGAGCGGTTGCGCAGCTTGAGCACGCTGTACTTGACCGCGTCCTCGAGGCCGACGTAGATCCACAATTCGCTGGCGATGCCGTCCTCGATGTGCTCGTAGACGCTGTAGCCGAAGCCATGGCGGGTGCGATACGCGCCTTCGCCACGGCATGGGAACGGCATCGGCGACCAGACGTGCCCGGTCTCCTCGTCGCGCAGGTAGAACGCCTCGCCCGACACGTCACCGACAGGATCGTTGTGCCACGGCGTCAGGCGGAATTCATGTGCGTTCTCGCCCCAGGTGTAGCCAGGCGTGCTGTCGCTGACGACGCAGCCGAACTGCGCGTTGGCCAGCACGTTCGACCAGGGCGCCGGCGTGGTCTGGCCGGCGTCGAGGTTGATGACGTATTCGCGGCCGTCCGCGGAGAATCCGCCCATGCCGTTGTCGAGG
>JACMKK010000275.1 GCA_014380115.1 Luteimonas sp.
CCGCATCGTCGGCACCGTGCAGCACACGGTCGTAGGTCACGATCACGCATACAGGCGCATCGAATTGACGGAAGCCGCGCATCACCCAGTCCTGGCGCATAGGTTTGTCATCGCGCGCGATTCCCATCGCAGAGAACAATTGCTTGGCGACGCCAATCTGCCTATCGCGGTGCTTACCTATGAAGGCCTGACCCGTGCGGAACTCACGCGATTCCGGTATGCCTGCCAACATACGCTCGGTGTTGCCGGCGCGGATCCGATCTAGCGGCTCGCCAGTGATGACATAGAAATTCCAAGGCTGCGTGTTCATCGACGACGGACTACGCATCGCCAAACCGATAATCTCTTTAATCAGCGCCATGGGAACCGGATCGGGTTTGTAACCGCGGATGCTCCGGCGCCCAAGGATAACGTCATCAAACTGCATTCGTGGCTCCACTGATAGTTCGCTTGGTAGCAATGGTACTGCAGCCTCAACTCTTCAGCTGCCAGAAATTGGTAGAGATTGGACATTCGACAAATACGATAGAGGGATGATCGCGAGCGGGTGTTGCATTGGATGGGCGTCAAGAAAGCCCGTCTTCTGGTTGGCTGTGAAAGAAGAATGTCAGGATGACCACCGGCACCGAAATCCGCCGCTTACAAAGTAGTCGTCAGTTTGTAGCTTCTGACGATGGCCTACGGTTCAATTTTCTTCAGCTGCCGATCGGTCCACTGATAAAACTCAGTTTTGCAGCCGGCTGGATAAATCGTGTCGGGATCAGGCGGGTTTGCAATGAGCAGCGCGCTGTCCAATTTATACTCAACACCGCCGCACGTGTTTAAGCGCGAGAGAATCTTCCCAGATTCCGCCGATAGTATTGCGACCGCAAGACAACTTGTACCGCAACCCCAACTTACAATAGTAAGATTTCCCGCAAAGTTTGGGCCCTTGGCAGCGCCATTTTTCAGCACAGTTCTAAACTGCTTCAGTTCCGGCAAAGACGAGAAGTCGACGGCTGCGGGCGCGCCTTTGTAGATAGCCGTAACCGGAAAGTTAGTGAAGTGCGTCGTCGCTGCAGCGGCAGGTAATGACAGAAGGCATATTGAAAGCAACTGAATACGCATAGATTCCCCTGCGGCCAGGAAGTTGATCGGCACTATATAAGGCTCTGATTCGCCGCCTCAATATAAGAAGGATGTTCAGGCCCTGCCACGAAACTCATCACACGCTTCTAATCTTTGTAGGTTCTTGGACGACCGGCGACTGTGGGCGATTGAGCCCAACTAGCGCTGGAAAATGGGGACATTCTGAGCTAGTCCCGGCCTGGCACGGAAAATTTCGCGCTCGCCGTCACGAACGACAACATTTCCGCATCGCCGTTGAACAACGGTATAACAAAGAATCGATAAGCATCCAGCCAATCGCGTAGCGGCTCGGTCGTTACGGTTCGCTGATAACCCAAACTCGCGGACTCCATATCGTTCTGCAAACGTAGCGCGTAGTCGCTTGCCCAGAATTCGAATGCGCCGCTCATCCGTTGCAATTGATCGCGAATGTAGTCGTCAACCGTCGAGATTCGCTGCGGATCGTCCATCGCCAATAGACGCAGCTGTGCCGCCGCGTCGGAAAACTCCACGGCACTAAACCATTCCGTATCGCCACCGGCATCAATAGAAACCCATTCCGGGCAAGCGAATCGGGATGCGGCTAGCAGCATCTTTATTTCGCTCTCGATTACTCGGGCTTGTCGCTCGGTGTCGACTCGCAACAGCAACGATTGATTTAGATTGAATCGCTCATAGTAACGACGGTTAAAACTGTGGATACGTTGCAATGGATTGCAGGAGAATCCCGCTTTGAACGCCGTGCAATCTTGGGATGACAGCAGATACACATACCAAGTGTCATTTTCGCCGCCATCACTTGCATAGGTTGCAAAAGGAATCGGCCTCTGCACCAGATGTTGCGATGCCTTCTTACTCATTCTCCAATAGTACCGGCGATCGCATGCCGAACGAACAACCGCTCGAATCTTTACCCAGTCAGGTTTTTACCGGATCGGAAAACCGGGGCTACTTCAGAATGTCCCCATTTCCCCCGACGTACAGTGATGCATCGTTCCTGCATCACGTATACGGCGGCATCTACTGGTCGGCCAGGGGTAACGGTTTCACCGCGAACTGAATCAACGCACGGATAGCTCGGCGAGCAGTTCGTCGAGTTGTCCAAACGTCTCAAGCGTGGCTTCCTGCGCGCCGGTGCCGGCCGCGTCGAGCGCTTCCTTCGTTGGATACAGCTCGCTCATAAGGAGCAGCGTCTTGCCGTCGCGCTCTTCGAACGTCACGGTGGTGACGGATCCCGGGTCACCGCTTTCCTCGTTCGTCCAGACGATGCGCTTGTTAGGCACCACCTCGAGGTACTTGCCGAAGAACGCCATCGGGTTCGCAGGATCGTCGCCGAACACCAGGCGGTATTTGCCGCCGGTGCGCACGTCCATCTCGCACGAGCGAAGTATCATGCCCATGGAGCGTGGCACCCACCACTTCTTGAACAACTCAGGTTTGGACCACGCGTCGAACACGAGTCGCGCGGGCGCGTCGAACGTCCGCGTGACGACGACCTCGCGCTCCGACTTCTTCTGCACCGTCGTGCGCTGAGATTCATTTTCTTTTCTTGCGACCACGGGCCTTCTCCTGTCGTTTGAGTTCGTCGATGACATCGTCCAGCGCTTCGAAGCGCGCGTCCCACACCTGGCGGTAACGCGCGATCCACTCCATTTCCTCCTCGAGACGGCACGGGCCGATGCGGCACGTCCGCACGCGGCCGACCTTTTCGGTGGTCACGAGGCCGGCCAGCTCGAGCACGCCGACGTGTTTCTTCATGCCCGTGAGGGTCATTTCGAACTTGTCGGCGAGGTCGGTGATGGAGGCGTCGCCGCGTGCGAGGTGGTCAAGGACGCCACGGCGGGTGGCGTCGGCGAGTGCGGCGAAGGAGGCGTTGAAGTGTGTCGGAGAATGCTGAACCATGTGGTTCAGTATGGAGGAGTCGGCGGCGGGCACGCAAGGGGTGTCTCACCGCCTTCGGCGCATGTCATCGAACCCACGTTACCGACAGAACACTGAAAACGCCGCCAAATCCGCGGCCCATTTGCCGGCCCGCTCGGCTCAACTCCAGGCCGGTAGGTCTCGCTGGCGGGGATCGGCCAACAGCACGCCAGCGCTGCGAACCGATCCGCGAGTGCCCAACGTCTCCAAGGGGCGGAAGCGGCCGCTCTTGAGAAGTAGCACGCTGGCACTCCCAAATGCTTGGAGTGCGCCATGGCCGCCGAACGCAAACCCCGCCAAGTGCCGTGGAACAAGGGAAAGATCGTCGGCCAGAAGGCGTCGCTGAAGCTTGGGGAGATTTGGGCGATCCGCGTCCGGCTGCAGCTCAGAAGTAACCTACGAGAACTCGCCTTGTTCAACTTGGCGATCGACTCGAAGCTCCGAGCTTGCGACCTGTTGAGCCTTCGTGTCGGTGACATTGCTCATGAGAATCACATGACCTCCCGCGCGATCGTAATGCAACGCAAGACGCGCCGGCCCGTGCAGTTCGAAATCACGGAGATGAGCCAGGATGCTCTACAAGCATGGACCAGGGCGGCTGGGCTCAGATCCTCAGACTACGTTTTCCCAAGTCGGACGGGAGGCTCACCGCACCTGTCTACGCGCCAGTACGCCCGTATCGTTCACAGGTGGGTTCGCGACATCGGCCTGGATAGCTCTTGTTATGGGACGCACACGATGCGGCGGACCAAGGCGGCGCTGATCTACCGCCGGACAAGGAACCTCAGGGCGGTCCAGCTACTGCTCGGTCACAGCAAGCTTGAGAGCGCGGTCCGCTACTTGGGGATCGAGGTCGACGACGCCCTTGAGATATCGGAGCAGACCGAGGCGTGAGTGACCGCTACCGACCCAAAGCGGACATTGCGCGCGGTGCAGTCGTGATGCCGGGAGAGACTATGTCGACCGCCTAGACGCATTGGAGGGGCCGGTATAGCTTTCCTTGCTGATGAATTGGGAGGAGTCGAAGACGTCTCTGAAGATCAGTCGGTGCCAAACGGCTCGCTTATTAAGATCTACTGTTCACCTTGGGTGGGGATCGGTGACTGCGGATAACGTTGTGATAGTCGATCAAATGCTGCAAGTTTTCGTGGAGACTGATGGATTCAAGCTGCAACTCTCACTAGTTGCCACATCTTCACAATCCATCTACGTATTCCAACGTCAGCTGAATGCGGGCCATGAATCTGGCAAAAAGGCGGCTATATTTCCGATACCCCAGACGAAGGAGGATTGCTATGTTTCCGACCAAGCAACATCTGGCGATGGCGCGTACGCTCGGCGTGGCGATCGTCGCCACCCTGGGCCTTGCCGCCTGCGCCACCTACGATGACGAGTTTGCAGGGATCAACTCGCGCCTAGATCAACTCGACACGAAGGTGCAGGGCGCGGCCCAGAGCGCCGAATCCGCCAATCAGTCCGCGCAGCAGGCCAACCAACGGCTGGATCAAATGGAAAGCCGCGTCCAGCAGCTCGAAACGAAGCCGAGCCGCCCGCCGCGCGGTTAGTCGCTCTTGCACAATTGGCGACGAACGGCTTGAACCGGGACCCGGTGGCCTTTGCTGGCCACCGGTCTCCTTATCTTCACCCAGTCTTCGTTCTAAGGAGCCGTCCCATCCGTACGTGCACACACCCTGCGATCCGGGCCGTTTATGGTGCGCTGGCGCTGGCGCTGGCGCTGGCGCTGGCGCTGGCGTTCGCGAGCTTCGGCGTGGCCAGCGCCGAGGATGCCGCCGCGCAACCGGTCGCCGCCGTCGACCAGCTTCCGCAAGGCCAAGATGTGTCCGGCACGTTGATTGAGCTCGCGGGCTGGGTTGTCGCAGCCAAGGACAGCCAAGGCTATCCGTTCGCGGTCATAGACAAGGCCGCCGCACAGATCTTGGTGTTCGGCGGCGACGGCCGGCTTCGCGGCGCGGCACCTGGGCTCTTTGGCTCGGCGATCGGCGATCATACGGCCCCCGGCATCGCCGGTCTCGCTCTTCGCGAGATTCCGGGCCGGGATCGCACGACGCCTGCAGGTCGCTTTGTGGGCGGTTTCGGTCCGTCAATCGACGCTGGGCGCGTGCTGTGGGTGGACTACGATTCCGCGGTCTCCATGCACCCTACCGCTACTGGCGTCCCGGCCGAGAGACGCGTCGAACGCCTTGCATCGCCTTCGCCTGACGACAACCGCGTCACTCATGGCTGCATCAACGTCTCGCCCGAGTTTTACGAGCAGATCATCCGTCCGACGTTCGAGCGGGGCGGGGTGTTCTACATCTTGCCGGATGCGGCGCCGATAGCGGAGACCTTCCCGGAGTTCGAGCAAAGTCGCGCGACTACGCAACGCAACGATGGAAGACACGCACGGCCCGCCCGCCATTGAAGGGCGCGTCGGCGTGTTGCCTTTGGTGTGCGAGGCAGCGCAGCGGATGACGCTGCTCGTGGCCCGGCCTCTTTTGCCAGTGTGCAGCACAATGCCGTGCCTTCCATGCAGTGGGGATCCGGTCAGGCGTTACGTCTGATCTTGGCAGCTCCTCGACCCACCAAGGTCCAGGAGCATGCGTCCTTAACTCAGACATCCGTCTCCTCGGCATTGCTCCGTCCAGTTTGCTCAGTGAACAGGTCTGACAATCTATTCAAGCCGAATCGGCTTCGCGGCTCAGCTTAATTCTGGCGTTGGTCTATGTCCGCTTGTGGCTGAAAGCGGACCTTCAAGCTTCGGTCTGCTCGGATATCTCGAGCGCGTCGTCCACCTCAATTCCACGGTAGCGGACGGTGCTCTCGAGCTTGCTGTGGCCAAGGAATAGCTGGACCGCCCGAAGGTTCTTCGTGCGTCGATAGATCAACGCCGCCTTCGTTCGCCGCATTGAGTGGGTGCCATAGGAGGCGCTGTCCAAGCCGATTTCTCGGACCCAGCGGTGAACTATTCGGGCGTACTGTCGCGTAGACAGATGCGGCGAGCTGCCTGATCGACTCGGGAAGACGTAATCGGAGCTGCGAAGCCCGGCCGCCCTGGTCCATGCGAGAAGCGCATCCCGGCTCATCTCTGTGATTTCGAACTGCACTGGTCGCCGTGTCTTTCGTTGCATCACCACAGCGCGTGAATTTACGTGGCTCTCGTGTGCGATGTCGCCCACGCGAAGGCTCAAGAGGTCGCAGGCGCGGAGCTTTGAATCGATCGCCAGATTGAACAGCGCCAGGTCTCTCAGTTTGCTGCGAAGCTGAAGTCTGACGCGGACCGCCCAAATTTCCCGCAGCTTGAGTGGCGCCTTCTGGCCCACGATCTTGCCCTTGTTCAAGGCACTCGGCGGCGCTTGCGTTTGGTGGCCATGGCGAACTCCCGTGTTGAGGGAGTACCAGCCTGCTACTTCGGCCTGAGTGACCGTTTTCGACCCAAGGCGGACGTTCGACCACAAGCAATCTAGTAGCTTGGATACACCGCTCTTGGGAGATCAGGAAATTACTTCGCTTGACCGGCCGCTTGCAGGATCAGATCGGCGACCTGTTTCGGGTGCGACACCAGGGAGAGGTGTCCGGCGTCCAATTCAATAGTGGTCGCGTTCATGCGCTTGGCCAGAAAACGCTCCAGATCAGGATTGATGGTCTGATCGCGTTTGGAGACAGCGTAGTAGGTCGGCTTTGTGCGCCACGCTGCCGCCGTGGTCCGGCCCGCGAAGAGCGATGCGGCGGTCGAACCTTGAACGGCATAGAGAACCTTTGCCTTCTTCGGCGCAACTCCGTTCGCGAAGAATTTGAGGAAGGCGCCCTCGGACAAAAGGGTGTAGCCGTCGCTCGTCTGGATGCCCGCTCGGACGGCACCGGTCGGGAATTTTCCAGACAAGGCCACGAAGTCTTCGTTTGCGTCGGGTGCTCGAGCCGCGACGTAGACCAGCGCAGAAACCTTGGGATCGGTACCGACTTCGCTGATCACGGTGCCGCCCCAGGAATGGGCAACGATGACGGTCGGGCCGTCCTGCAAAGCCAGAGCTCGGCGCGTCGCGGCAACTGAATCCTCAAGGGAGCTCAGCGGATTCTGGACGGCCGTGACATTCAGGCCGGCGGCCTGGAGTCGCGGGATCACTTCGGCCCAACTGGAACCATCTGCCCAGGCACCGTGGACGAGCACGACGTTCTTGGCTTTGACCGGCGCGCTTGTCTGAGGATTCGCGGCTTGCGCGAAGCCCAGCGAGGTGACCGCAACCATTACTGCGAGCACCAGAATTTTCGAAAGACTCTGCGTATTCATGGCCATATTTCCATGCGACGACTGTGGCCTCCGGGACTGGTGTCTCAGTCTGCGAGCGGCTCGAGCTAAGTGGCGTGAAGTTCGAATGACGTGCAGTGGCCCTGGCCGTCGGAGCCGCGCAGTAAACTTTCAAGGCAATGCGCCCCTTATGCGCGGTCAAAGAAAATCCAAGCACTCCGACTGTCGGCTTCTGGCCGGAAGCGGCCCACGTGTCGTACGCAGTACACGCGGCTTTATGACCCCGCCTGATTATCCATTGGCGTCAGCTGCGTGCTTGCGCTTGCAGTCGGCGTTCCAATTCCCGAGGTCGGCCTGGGCACCGAAGGCAGGGGGACAAGTTGAGGGGGACGGAAGTCACTAAACCCATCAAATTTCCTCTGTCCCCTTTTCTCCTTTTTCTGGGACCAATGGGAGGGGCCCGCGTGGCAGGCGGCGGTTATAGTCGCCGTCACCGTCGCCAAGTGGGAGCCGCCGTGATCAGGTCCAGCCTTTCGCTCGCCATGCTGCTCGCAGCGACCACGGTATCGGCCGCCGGCTTGCACGGCATCAACCCCGACGACATCAACCGCCACGGTGATGCCTGCACCGATTTCTTCGACTACGCCAACGGCAACTGGCGGCAGCAGAACCCGATTCCCGACTACATGGACCGCTGGAGCCGCCGTTGGCAATCCGGCGAGGTCAACAAGGAACACGTGCGCGACATCCTGACCGAAGTGTCGGCCAAGACCGACTCGCCGAAGGGCAGCGCCGAGCAGCTGTCGGGCGACTACTACGCCGCCTGTATGGACGAGAGCCGCGTCAACCAGCTCGGCATCGCACCCGCCAAGCCCTGGCTGGACGAGATCCAGGCCATCAAGACGCGCGACGACGTGCAGCACACGATCGGCCACCTGCACGAAGTCGGCGTCGCGGTGCCATTCGTCCTGTACTCGGACCAAGACTTGCACGACCCGACCCAGGTGGTCGCCATGGTCGCTGCCGGTGGCCTCGGCCTGCCGGACCGCGACTACTATCTCAAGACCGAAAAGCGCTTCGTCGAGGCGCGCGCTGAGTATCTCGAGCACGTGGCGAAGATGTTCGTTCTGGCCGGCGCGAAACCCGCCGAGGCCGAAGCCGCCGCCAAGACGGTATTCGCGTTCGAGAAGCGCCTCGCCGAAGCCTCGCTCGACAACGTGGCGCTGCGCGATCCCAAGCAACAGGATCACAAGATGGCCTTGTCCGGCCTGCAGGCGCTGGCGCCCGCGTTCGACTGGGCCGCTTATTTCGATGCGGCGCACGTGCCGAAAATCGACCTCAACGTCACCCAGCCCAAATTCCTGCAACAGGTGAACACGGAGCTGGCGACCACGCCGGTCGACCAATGGCGCACCTACCTGCGCTGGCACGTGCTGCGCTCGGCCGCCGACGCGCTGCCCGAACCCTTCGCCGAAGAAAAGTTCGCTTTCTACGGCAAGTACCTCAGCGGCGCGACGGAAATGAAGCCGCGCTGGAAGCGCTGCGCCGAGGACACCGACAACCAGCTCGGCGAAGCGCTCGGCCGCGCCTACGTG
Organism: Luteimonas sp.; assembly: GCA_014380115.1. GTDB lineage: Bacteria > Pseudomonadota > Gammaproteobacteria > Xanthomonadales > Xanthomonadaceae > Luteimonas. The sequence continues at coordinate 8,866 of JACMKK010000275.1, forward strand.
GAGAAGTACTTCCCGCCCGAAGCGAAGGCGCGGATGCAGGACATGGTCAAGAACATCCTGCTGGCGATGCGCGACACCATCGACGAGCTGGACTGGATGAGCCAGCCGACCAAGGCGAAGGCGCTGGAGAAACTGGCGACCTTCAATCCGAAGATCGGTTACCCGGACAAATGGAAGGACTACGCGGGCGTGCGCATCTCGCGGGATTCGTACTGGGATGATCTGGTGGCCGCCTCGCGCTGGAACGTCGCCGACGACCGCGCCCGTATCGGCAAGCCGGTCGATCGCAGCCGCTGGGGCATGACGCCGCCGACATCGAATGCCTACTACAACCCCTCGTTGAACGAGATCGTGTTTCCGGCCGGCATCCTGCAGCCGCCGGCGTTCGACGTGAAGGCCATCGACGCGGTCAACTATGGTGCGATCGGCGTGGTCATCGGCCACGAAATCAGCCACGGCTTCGACGACCAGGGCGCGCAGTTCGACGCGCAGGGCCGCCTGGCCAACTGGTGGACGCCCGAGGACAACAAGCAGTTCCAGGCCAAGGGACAGTGCGTGGTCAAGCAGTTCGAGGGGTATTTCATTGAGCCGGGCATCCACCACAACGGCAAGCTGGTGCTGGGCGAATCCATCGGCGATCTCGCCGGCGCCAAGCTCGCGTACCGCGCGTATCTGAAGTCACGCGAAGGCAAGGGTCCGGAGCCGACGATCGACGGCTTCACTCCCGAGCAGCAGTTCTTCATCGCCTGGGGCCAATGGCGCGGCGACGAAACGCGCCCGGAAACCCAGCGCACCATGATCCAGGGCGATCCGCATCCCATCGCCAAGTACCGCGTCAACGGTCCGCTGTCCAACCTCCCCGCATTCCGGGAAGCCTTCCAGTGCAAGGTCGACGCTCCCATGGTGCGACCGCAAGCTGACCGCTGCGATGTCTGGTGAGGCGCGTGCGACTCGATGCAATTCCGCCCTGCATTCAAAGAGAGCGGGAGTGGTGAGGTAGCCTTTCCTGAAATACGTCGTAGAAAGTTAAGGGGACGGAGGTAACTAAGCTGGTTTCGACAGGGCTGGATCCATGTGGCCCCAAACGTGCCCGCGCACGCCGTCTTGTAGAGCGGAACTCGCGTAACGAAGGTAGCGGGGTCAGAGACCGTTCTACGTAATGCCAAACGATCCGCCACGCCCAGCCAATTCGCGGGTGACTGCTGCCGCGTCGACGTTGCGGAAGCTCCCCGGCTTGGTTCCAGACCACAGGGGCGTGAAGTCGTCGCGACCAAGCGCCTCGGCCCGAGCCCTGAGGGGCATCAGCGCCTGTGAGGCCCACGGGAACGCGGGGGGCAAGTCAGACAGAGGGCCCAGCTCCCGCATGAGTCTGTTCATGAGCCCTCGGGCTGGTCGACCACTGAAAAGATTGGTGACGGCCGTATCGGTCGACGCTTGGCGCAGCGCTGTCCGGTGGACCGCCGTCGTCTTCGCTTCGGGGCATAACAGGTAGGCCGTACCGGCTTGGATTGCGCTCGCGCCTGCGTCAAGTAGCGCTTCGACGTCGGTCCGGCTCGCAACTCCGCCGGCGGCCACGATCGGTACACCAAGGGCTTGGGAGAGTTGTACAACCAGCTCGCAGGTCGGCGGCTGGCAGGCCAGGTCCGGGGAAAGAAAATGGCCACGATGGCCGCCAGCCTCGATGCCCTGCGCAATCACGACGTCGGCACCGTTGCTTTCAAGCCAACGGCCTTCCTCCAGCGTGGTTGCGGACGCCAATATCGCGGCGCCCCAAGCCTTCATGCGCTGAAGCAAGTGAGGTGACGGCAGACCGAAGTGAAAGCTGACGACCTTGGGCCGGTATTGCTCGAGCAAAGCCACCGTAGGCTCGTCTATCGGTTGACGCGCTCCCGCCGTGGTCGGTTCCGGCGCCTCGATCTCGAATTCCTCGTAGTAGGGCGCAAGCGCTTCGCGCCAACGTTGCTCGTGCACCGGATCAGGTGCCGCCATCGAATGGCAGAAGAAATTCAGGTTGATCGGTCGAGGTGCCGACGCCAATCGCCCCAGCGCGCTTTCGAGTTGAGCGGAACTGAGCAACGCGCAGGGGATGGAGCCTAGTCCACCGGCCTCTGACACTGCCAAGGCGAGGACTTCGTCCTGCACGCCCGCCATCGGCGCCTGAATCACCGGAAGTTCGATGCCAAGCATCGACTGGAGAGCACTCATGACCCTTGCTCCGCTGGACGCTTACGCAGTTTACGACCGATGTGCGCTTGCGGCCGACAACCGCCAGCGGGCGAGTGACGGTTTGCGACCCAAAGCGGACATTCGTTCAAAGTGACACAGTGCCCGACCTGAAAGCCGGGCTACGCATCGATTCCCCTACGACTTCGCTTTCTTCGAAGGTTTCGACTTGCCGGAACTGTTGAGGGCGATCGCTTCGCGAACGAGTGCCTTGAAAGCGGAAGCGTCGACTTCTTCTTCTGCATGGATGTCGATCGCGCGGCGTGCGTTTCCATCGAGACTCGAGTTGAACAGACGGGCTGGATCCTTCAGGGACGCACCCTTGGCGAAGGTAAGCTTCACCTTATCCTTGTAGGATTCGCCGGTGCAGATGATGCCGTCGTGCGACCAAACCGGCGTGCCCATCCACTTCCACTCCTCGAGGACGGCCGGGTCTGCTTCCTTGATGAGCTTGCGCATTCTGCCGAGGGTTTCCCCGCGCCAGTCCCCGAGTTCGACGATTCTTTTCGAGATGAGCTCCGATGCCGACTGGCCCTGGCTCGCGTCCGACTTTTTCATGTTCTCATCCTGGAAATTGCGGATATATTCACCGAGAGCGCGGCAACCTGCGTCCGTAGTCGAGGCAAAAAAGAGATGGCAAGCAAACGTCCGACTGCGATTGCCGAGTATATCCGGGCTGCCTCACGCGAGGGCCAGCCGCATTTGCGCCGGCTGTACGCGATCCTGAAGAGCGTCGCGCCGCAGGCCGAGGAAGCAATCAAGTGGGGAACCCCTTTCTTCGTGGTGCCCCGATTCCTGGTCGCTTTCTCCGCGCTCAATGCACCCCTCCGCTACGCGCCACCTGCGGCGGCGCTGGAGCGATTTCGCAAGGAAGTGGAAAAACAC
>JACMKK010000276.1 GCA_014380115.1 Luteimonas sp.
AACCGTTTCTATCCCGGCATGGGAACGTTGTTCCTGCGCATGATGGGCGAGGCGTTTGCGGTGGCGTTGTCGAGGTATGCGCGCTGACCTCGCCGTATCCGGTTCGCCCTTCCCGCGCACGCGGGCATCCAGCCCTTTGCCCCCTCCCCTGCGACGGCAGGGGAGGGCTGGGGAGGGGTGTCCTCAGGTCGCACTGATGCTTTCCGAAAGCCAAATGCTTTCACGCTATTGCGCGAGTCAGTTTTCTTTGCTGGCACACTGCGTGCGCGCAGCGCACGCGAACGGCGAAGCCGGCCCGAAGGGCGAGTGCCGAAGGCGCGAGTCAAGAAAAGTAACCAAAAGAAAGTGCCTCCCCCGACGAAGCAATCACAAGGCTTCGTTGCTACCGGGATTTTTCGACTCGCCATCCATGGCTCGATCGAAAAACGGCGCACATCCATGTGCCCGTCGACAATTGTCGACGACCCTTCGGGTCTGGTGCTATCGCCGATGATTAACGTAGAACCCGCAAGCAAAAGCGACACCGCCGTGATCGACGACTTCCTCGCTCACCTGCAAGTCGAACGCCGCATGTCCGCGCACACGCTCGATGCCTATCGGCGTGATCTCGCGGCGTTGTCGGCATGGGCTGACAAGCAGGACATCCGCGACCTGACGCAGCTGCAGACCGAACCTCTACGTTCGTTCATCGCCTCCGAGCATCGCCGCGGCCTGTCGGCCAAGAGCCTGCAGCGGCGTCTGTCAGCCTGCCGCAGCTATTACCAGTGGCTGCTCAAGCACGCGCGCATCAAGGCCAATCCCGCCGCTTCCCTGCGCGCGCCGAAAGCGTCGCGCAAGCTGCCACAGGTGCTCGATGCCGACGAGGCAGCGCGACTGATGGAGGTGCCGACCGACGTGCCGCTCGGTCTGCGCGATCGCGCTTTGCTGGAACTGTTCTATTCCTCAGGCCTGCGCCTGAGCGAACTGTGTGCGTTGCGCTGGCGCGACCTGGACCTCGGCGGTGGCCTGGTCACGGTGCTCGGCAAGGGCAACAAGCAGCGCAGCGTGCCGGTCGGCTCGCACGCGCGCAATGCGCTCGCCGCGTGGCTCGGCAAAACCGGTGCCGCGGACGATGCGCCGGTGTTTCCCGGCCGCCACGGCGCGCCGATCTCGCAACGCGCGGTGCAGCTGCGCATCAAGCAGCTCGCGCAGCGGCAGGGCATGTTCAAGCACGTGCATCCGCACATGCTGCGGCACAGCTTCGCCAGCCACGTGCTGGAATCCTCCGGCGACCTGCGCGGCGTGCAGGAACTGCTCGGCCATGCCGATATCGCCACCACGCAGATCTACACGCACCTGGATTTCCAGCACCTCGCCAAGGTCTACGACGCCGCGCACCCGCGCGCGAAGCGCAAGCCCTAGCCGCTTCGTTCCCTCTCCCGCTTGTGGGAGAGGGTTGGGGTGAGGGTGCTCTTGATCTTCGCGAAGGCACGTCAGCAACAAGGAAGATGCAGAACAACTTCGTTCCGTTTCAGCACGTCCAACCAATGAAGTGGCCCCCTTTCTGCAAAGGAGGCCACGAGACATCCGGCAGTCGCGCAGCTCTGCCGTCGATCAGCTTCAGCCCAGGAACTTTCGCGCTGCAGCGTAGTAGGCAAGGTTGCCCAGCCCCGTCGCGCCGAGCAGTACGGCGATCACGCCGGGCGTCACTTCGTCCCAGCCGAAGGCCTCGATCAGCACGAAGCCGATCGCCAGCGCGACCATGACGATGCCCCAGCGCAGCGAGGCATGACGGCGGCGCGTTTCCTCGCCTTCGAGGATCGAGCGCACCAGGTCTTCGGAGCCGTTGGCGCTGACCATCTGGCGGCGGACGCGGGCGTCGACGACCGCCTTGATGGCATAGGTAATGCAGATGAACAGGACGATGGGGATCAGGAATTCGAGTTCCATGGCTTGAGTCTCGGTCGGGTGATGGGCGTACGGAACAGGAGATACGCCGACCCTGCCGGCGGTTGCAGCGCAGCGCCTTGCAACCGATGCCCCGTTGGGCGTATCCCTTGAGGCGATGGCCGCCAATCCTGAATACGCCACGTCGCTCGACGACGACCGCGCCCTGGTCGAAGCCGTGCTGGGCAACGCGCCCGGCGCGTTCGAGCGGCTCGTGCGCCAGTATCAGGGCCTGTGCTGGCACATCATCCAGCGCATGGTCCGGCATCCGGAAGACACCCGCGAACTGTGCCAGGAGGCCTTCCTGCGCGTGCACCAGTGCCTGCACCAGTACCGGTTCGACGCCGCGTTGAAGTCCTGGATCGGGCAGGTGGCGTATTCGGTCGCCAAGCGCCATCTCGAGCGCAAGCGCATCCCGATCGCCGAGAACCCCGGCGATGACGACGGCCTGTCGCTGGCGGAATCGGTCGGCGACGGCTTCGACCTGGAGCAGACCGCGTCCGACGACGAGATCGCCGCGCATTTGCACGCGGCGATCGAGGCGCTGCCGCCGCTGCAACGCACCGTGTTGACCCTGTATCACCTGGAAGAGGTGCCGATCGGCGAGATTTCACGCATCACCGGCCTCGCCGAAGGCACCATCAAGAGCCACTTGTTCCGTAGCCGCAAACTCCTGCGCGAAGCGCTGGAGCCGCGGATGGGAGTTGCCGCATGACACATGACGAACGCGAATGGCAGGCGCAGGAGCGCGCGCTGCTCAACGAAAGCAGCGGTACCGACGCAGCCGCAGACGACGCGCTGGTCGCGCGCTATAGAACGATCGCGCGCGCGCTGCGGCAGCCGCCGCCGGGCGCGCTGCCGAGCAATTTCGCCTACGAGGTCGCACGACTGGCTGCCATGCAGCCGCGGCCGGCGGAAGTGGACAGCGCCGTCGAGCAATGGCTGATGCGCGCGCTGGTCGGCACCATGGTGCTGGCCGGCGCTGTGGTTGCCGCGATCTATGGCGGGCAGTGGCTGCAAGCCACGGGGTCACTGCTGGCCGAAACCGGCAGCGTCGGCATCGGCGGCTGGATCGTGACGCTGGCGGCGTGTTTCGCGATCACCTTCGGAGTCGACTGGCTGCGTAACGGCCGGCGTGACGAACACGCTTCGAGCGCCTAGTGGCCATGCGTTCGCTGGTCTCCCTCCCCTGCGACGCAGGGAGGGCCGGGGAGGGGTGCCGTCGAATCAGGAGTTCTCGATGGAACTGATTCTTCGACGAGCGTGTCGGGTCCGACGCCCACCAGGGCCCGCATCACCGCCCCTTCGGCAACCTCTGCCTGCACTGCGCAAACCCTTCCCAAGGATCCGCTTTGAGCGTCGCCGCCCGGCGCAGCGCCTTGGGCAGATCGAAGGCAACCGGCGTCTTGATGCGCCCGAGTTCCTCCCAACGCAACGGCATCGCCACCGGCGCGCCGGGGCGTGCGCGCAGTGACCAGCTGACGACGCTGGTTGCGCCGCGACCATTGCGCAGCCAGTCGATGAAGATCTTGCCGCCACGCTTGGCCTTGCTCATCGTGGCGACGTAACGCTGCGGCTGGTGCACGGCCATCGCTTCGGCGAACGCGCCGCTGAAGTCTTTCATCTCGTCCCAGCTCGGTCCGCGCGCGATCGGCACGACCACGTGTAGGCCCTTACCGCCAGACAGGCGCACGTAGCTCTCCAGGCGCGTGTCCTGCAGCCGGGCGCGCACGTCGCGCGCGGCTGCAATGACGTCCTTCCAGGCAACGCCGTCGCCCGGATCGAGGTCGAACACCATCAGGTCGGGTAGTTCGGGCTTGTCGACGTGCGAGCCCCAGGGATGGAACTCGAGCGCGTTCATCTGCACCAGCTCCAGCAGGCCGGCGAGATCGCGGACGTACAGGTAATCCTCGGCGCCGCTTTTCTGCTTCAACGAGATCGCCTGCACATTCGCGCCGAGCGTGGCGGCATGGTGCTTCTGGAAGAAGCACTGGCCATCCGCGCCATCGGGACAGCGCACCAGCGACAGCGGCCGGTTCGCCAGCTGCGGCAGGATCCAGTCGGCGACGCCGCGGTAGTAATCGGCCACGTCGCCCTTGCTGATCTTCGCGCCTTTGTAGACGAGACGATCGGGACTGCTGATCTCCACTTCGGCGGAAGCGGCTTTCTTCGTCGCTTTCGTCGCGACTTTCGTCGCGACCTT
>JACMKK010000277.1 GCA_014380115.1 Luteimonas sp.
AACGATCGCGGCGTGTCGGCTTACGACGTGACTTATGAATACGCCAATCGCCGCTACGTCACGCGCACCGACTACCACCCGGGCGATCGCATCCGCGTCCGGGTCGACGTGCGGCCGGAATGACGCGAAGTCGGCATGTCTTGGGAGAAGGGGCCGCGAGGCCCCTTCTTTTTTGCAGGCGTCCAAGCCTCGGCCGGGCAGGGGCAACAATCGTGCCGGCGCCTATCACGGCTTCAGCCCCGCAGGCGACAGGCGTCGACGATCCCGGGTTCACGGTTCGGCATTTTGGAATCTCCTTGCAGTGCGAATTAGCCGGGCGACGATTCGGGGCAAGATAGCGGTCCGCTTCGGCCAGGGAACACGCCATGCTGCGAATGATGCTGACTTGCTTGCTTTGCGCGGTGTCTGCGCCCTCGCTCGCGGCTGAAGTGCAGCTGCTGACGGCCGCACGCATCCACACCTCCGATCCGCAACGCCCGCAAGCCGAAGCCATGGCCTGGGACGCGACGGGCCGCGTGCTCGACGTCGGCGATGCGAAGACGCTGATCGCGCGCTATCCGCAGGCCAGGCGCATCGATGCCGGCGACGCGACCGTAATTCCCGGGTTGATCGATGCCCACGGCCACTTGATGGAACTCGGTTACGCCCTGACGCGCGTCGATCTGGTCGGCAGCAAGGACAAGGCCGATGTCCTCGCGCGACTGCAGGCGTACGAAAAGACCTTGGCCACTGGTACGTGGCTGCTGGGCGGCGGCTGGGACCAGAACGACTGGCCGGAAAGGACGTTCCCGACGACGGCTGACCTCGATCGCGCCTTCCCGGATCGTCCGGTCTGGCTGGACCGCATCGACGGCCACGCCGGCTGGGCGAATTCGGCCGCCATGCGCGCCGTCGAACGAAAGCACAAGGCGCTGCGAGGCGATTGGCAACCCGATGGCGGCCGCATCCTGCGCCAGGATGGCAAGGCCACAGGCATCTTCGTCGACGAGGCGATGGAACTGGTCCGTGCCGTGGTGCCGCCGCCCGATGCCGTCTTCCGAGAGCGCGCGCTGCAGCGCGCGCTCGCCCTTGCCGCGCGCAACGGGCTGACCGGCGTGCACGACATGGCGACCATGCGCGAGGATCTGGCGTTGTACCGCCGCTTCGCGGACGACGGTCGTCTGACCTTGCGCGTCGACGTTTATGCCGACGGCCGCCGCGACGCGCTCGCCGACCTATGCAAGGACGGTCTCTACCGTCACAGCGGCGGTCGCCTGCAGGTGCGCGGCGTCAAGCTGTACGTCGATGGCGCGCTCGGTAGTCGCGGCGCGGCGTTGCTGGACGACTACAGCGACGAACCCGGCAACCGCGGCCTGCTGGTCACCGAGCCGAAAGCCTTCGAGGCCGCGGTGCGCAAGGCCAAGGACTGCGGCGCGCAGGTCGCGACGCATGCCATCGGCGATCGCGGCAACCTCATCGCACTCGACACCTACGCACGCGTGCTCGGCGACGACAAAGCGTCCGACCACCGTTGGCGCATCGAGCATGCGCAGATCGTCGCGCTCAACGACATCCCGCGCTTCGCACAGCTCGGCGTGATCGCATCGATGCAGCCCACGCATGCCACGTCCGACATGCCCTGGGCCGGCGATCGCGTCGGCGAGGCGCGGCTCGCGGGCGCGTATGCGTGGCGGCGCTTGCTCGATAGCGGGACGCGCCTGGCGCTGGGATCGGATTTCCCGGTCGAGTCCGTGGATCCGCGGCTCGGACTGTATGCGGCGGTGACGCGGCAGGATCGCGACGGACATCCACCGGGCGGCTGGCTGCCCGGACAACGGCTGACCGCGGCCGAGGCATTGCGCGGTTTCACCGCCGATGCGGCGTGGGCGGGCAGGGATGAAGCGGAAGTCGGCAAGCTCGCGCCAGGACTGCGGGCCGACTTCTTGGTGCTCGCGGACGATCCGCTGGCGGTACCCGCGGCGCAGCTCGACGACCTGACGATTCGCTCGACCTGGGTCGACGGCAAGGCCGTCTATGAAGCGAAATAATAGGAAGCGAAATAAAGTGCCGCCTGGCGCCACGTCAGGTTGCCCGGGTGATGCGGCTCGAGGCAACGGTTACGGTGAACCGATCACCATTCGATCTCGCCGCTGACGACCGTGACCACGCGTCCGCCCGACCAGACTTCGCCATCGCCATCGACCTGCAACTCGATGATCGCGTCGTGGCCGACTTCGCGGCCCTGGCTGATGCGATAGCGGCCATCCGCGCTCGGCAGCGCATCGCGCGTGGCGAGCCAAGCCGCCAGCGTCGCATTGGCCGCGCCCGACGCCGCGTCCTCGAACTGGGCCGGCGCGCCGACCCAGGCGCGCACAGCCAGGTAATACACCGGGTCGTCGCTGCGCGCGAACACGCATAGGCCCATGCTGTCGGTGGCCCGCGCGAG
>JACMKK010000278.1 GCA_014380115.1 Luteimonas sp.
ACAGCCCTTGCACGGGTGGATGTTGCGGCCGTACTCCGAGGTGACGAGGCTCAGGTCCAGCACATCGGCCTGCATGCCTGCGCCCTCGACGACGTGCCGGGCCAACTCAGTCAGACGCCAGGTCTTCGACACCTCGCCCGGACAGGTGCCGTCGTTGCGGGCGCTGCCGCAGACGAGCAGCACACGCGATTGCGCTGCGCTGTTGCTCCAAAGCTTCTGCGCCTCTTGCAAGCGCGCTCGGGTGTCCAGCCACTGCACCGACAGTTCGTAGGTGGGGTCGGAGAACTCGGCTCCAGCCAAGCGGGTGATCGGTGCCTTGCGGCCTTCCTGCAGCGCCTCCCATGCGATGACTTCAAGCCGGGCGATGGCGTCGCGTTCAGCGTCGAAGACCGGGTCATAGAAGCGGACATTGAAGCGCTCCTGGAACTGCTCGCGCGTCAGCGGGGGTGGGGCTTGTCCGGTGCGAATCTGGGTCATATGCGGGGTGTTGTCCTGTGCTGAAGGCTGTCGGCTCAAAGGTTACACGCTGGATGGTCCGCTGCAACGCTCGCATCGTCCGTGCGCTGCAGAACACCTGTTGCGCCCAGGACTCGTGTGAAGGTCTCGTTACTTTCCTCGACGCAGACCTACGGCGCTTTTACGTTCCGTGACCTGAGCTGGGGAGTGACGCCTGAGTTCATCAAGCAGCCATCTTCCTGCCCGTCCAAGAGCTCGATCGCGCTTGTGCGCGGCATAGATGGTCAATCCATCGCGTGGAGTTGGATCATCCAGGATATCAATGGCCGCCAGCCGCCCGGCCGCTTTCGACTCGGCGATGAGATGCTCGGGCATACGGCACCAGCCAAAGCCGGCAAGAAGAAAGTCGACACGTCGTCCCAAGTCAACAAACCGCCACAGCCTGGCGCTCGCCAGCCCGTAGTTTCCTTGCTCAGGATCGACCGGATCGGACAGCACAAGCTGGACGTGCGGTTCCAGATCGCTCAGCGTTACCGAGCGCCTTAGCTGCGCGAGCGGATGTGTGGAAGCCGCTACCGGTTGCATGCCGATCTGAATCAGCGGATACGCAGTTATGTCCTCGGGCACGGCCGGAAGTAGCAGGCAGATGGCGAGGGAAGCTGAGTCGCTGCGTAGGCGCCGAAGTGCACCGCCCAGTCCTTCGGTGGAAAAGCTGACCGGCAAGTCCGGAAAGGTCTCGCTCAGGGCGCGAAGACTCTCGATCAATGGCCCCGTTGGTACCAGAGGATCGATGGCAATCGCGAGCTCCGACTCGAGCCCGCCGCGCGTGTTGGCGGCCATCGCCTCGAACCGTGCGGCGCTTGCCATCACAAGCCGGGCCTGTTGTACCAGCACCCGCCCGGCTTCAGTCAAGGTGGGTCGATGACCACTGCGGTCGAATAGGGCTAGTCCTTGCAAAGACTCGAGTGTGGCAATGGTCTGGCTGATGGCTGATTGCGCTCGCCCGAGGCTGCGCCCAGCCGCGGAAAAGCTCCCTATGTCCGCGATCGTCACCAGAACGCGAAGTTGGTCGAGGGTCAGCCTCCCGATCATATGTATCGCTCAAACCGATGGAAAGAATCACATTTTCATCGCTTCCGCTGAAGGTGCACACCGCCTAGATTCGCTTCATGCAGCCGACTTACTTCATCAACCACGGTGGTGGCCCTTGCTTTTTCCTTGAACCCGGACCGATGCGGGCGCCCTGGAGCCAGCTGGAAAGCTACCTCCAGCATTTCGCCAGCGCCCTGTCTGAACGGCCTCGCTCAATTCTCATCGTCTCGGGGCATTGGGAAGAAAGCCTGCCAACCGTAAACGCAGGCGTCGCCCCTGGCCTGATCTTCGATTACCAGGGCTTTCCTGACTACACATACCGACTGACGTGGCCGGCCCCTGGCGCACCCATCCTCGCCGCCCGGATCCGCGAGCTGCTCGGATCGGCCGGCATCGAGAGTGCACAGAACACCGTCCGGGGCTGGGACCACGGCGTGTTCGTGCCGATGAAAGTCGTGTTTCCCGCGGCCGACATACCGGTTGTGCAGCTGTCGCTTCAGCATGGCTTGGATCCGGAGACTCATCTCTCCATAGGCCGCGCGCTGAAGCCGTTGCGGGACGAAGGCGTGTTGATTCTCGGCAGCGGGCAGTCGTACCACAACCTACGCGGTTTCATGGCCGGAGGGGGTCGGATCGACCCTGAGGCAGAGGCTTTCGACAACTGGCTGCGCAAGGCCATGTTGAATGGTGCCAATCGCAACCGCGCGTTGATCGAGTGGGCGAAAGCTCCAGGCGCACGGGCCGCACAGCCTCGTGAGGACCATCTGCTGCCCCTCATGGTGATCGCCGGGGCCGCATCCTGCGAACCGGGACACACCGACTTCCATGGGCACGCACTCGGAAAGCCGATTTCTGGCTTTCGATTTGGGTGAC
>JACMKK010000279.1 GCA_014380115.1 Luteimonas sp.
AAGTCGGCGTGGCCGGGCGTGTCGAGCAGGTTGACGATGCGGCCCTCGTACGGGAACTGCATCACCGAGCTGGTCACGGAGATGCCGCGCTCCTTCTCCAGCGCCATCCAGTCGGATGTCGCATGGCGCGCGGCCTTGCGGCCCTTGACCGAGCCGGCCATCTGGATCGCGCCGCCGAACAGCAGCAGCTTTTCGGTCAGCGTGGTCTTGCCGGCGTCGGGGTGCGAGATGATCGCGAAGGTGCGGCGGCGGGCGGCTTCGGTGGAAACATCGGACATGGTGAATCGCACGCGGACGCATGCGGAGGCGATGGGGAAGGCCGGCGATTATATCCGCGCCATGCAGCACGTGCCGCCTGGATCGGACCTGGGCGCGTTCGGGATGGGATTGGCGGCCAGTTCCTGCTGAAGGAGCCGCCCACGCGCTGCCGTTACCTCGATGGCTTCTTGTTCGGATCCGGAGGATCGATGCCCGCGACCGCGGACAAACCATCGCTGCTCCCACCGCGACGCCGGAACCAGAAGCTGGACCCGCCGTAGGGCGCGGTGCCCAGCGCGGAGGCAATGAGCTCGGGAAAGCGCCGAAAGGCGTAATGCGAGCCGAAGATCACTTCGAAGTTCGGATTCTCCGCGAGCAGGGCATGCAGCACGTACTGCTCGTTCCAGCTGCGATTCTCGTCGACGACCCAATCCTGCCGGTAGTCTTCGGGAAGGAAGACATCGTGGACATGGATGTAGACGCCCGGCTTGAGCCGCGGCAGTACGTTCAGATACAGATGGGCGACATCGCTGCCGGTCTTGCAGACATGGGAAGAATCGATGAAGAGGAGGTCGCCCTCGCCAAGATCGGTGAATACGGAGATGTCCACGTCCTGGACCCGCCGTTTCAGGAGTTCGTAGAGGCCAGCGCGGTCGCCTTGCTCGAGAAATGGCCTGGGATAGGGCTCGATGCAGCAGATCCTCGCGGCTCCGGCCAGGAACCGCTCGTTGACATCGCTCATCAACAGGCTCGAATACCCGGAGCCCACTTCGACCACTCGCCTTGGACGGATGATCTGCAAGAGGCAGAACAAGGCTCGCGAGTCGAACCATGCGAACTGCGAATTGCGCTCGTAGAAAAAATCCACTTCCTCGTCGGGAGGTCCGTCCCGCGGGTACGCGTAGTGCCTGAGCAAAGCGGGGAAATGATCGGCCAGCAATCTCCGCTGGCGCTCCTCCTGCATGTCGATGCCGGGGATTGCCTGCAGTCCGGGCCAGATGCGTCCCGCATCCCGGCAAGCTTCATCCGTATCGACGACAGGCGAATAGTAGTGGCCCTCGGGAAACAGCGCTGGCTTGCTCATCGTGGCTCTCGGGCGGTTTCGGTGCGGGTTTCGCGCATGTCTTGCGTTGCCACGCAGCCGGATCGCATCCCCTAATTCGCGGACCGCCGGTCAGCGCGTTAGTCGGGCGCCAACTTCGCTGAAGCGCAGGATCCCCTCCGGCCCGAACATGCGGAACGGGATCGACTGCAACTGCATGCCGCGATTGACCTGCACCGCGAAATGCAGGTGCGGGCCGGTGGTGAAGCCGGTGTTGCCCGACAGGCCGATCTGCTGGCCGCGGCGCACCTGCTGGCCGACGCGCACCATCACGCCATCGGTCTTCAAATGCGCATACATCGCCATCGTGCCGTCGTCGTGCAGGATGCGCACGAAGTTCGCGCGGCCGCCGTACTTCTCGCTGTTGAGGCCAGCCTTGTCGAAATCCGATTCGACCTGCATCACCGTGCCCTCGCGCGCGGCGACGACCGGCGTGCCGATTTCGGCGGCGAAATCCACGGCGTGGCGGTTCTGGACGTCGTTGTGGCTGAAGCCACCGCCGAAGCCCTGGTCGACGCGCAGCTCGGGCGTACGCAACGGATAGCCGTATTCGACATCGCGCGGCTTCGCGCTCGGATCGCCGGGGACGACCTCCAGGCGGAACTCGGAACGACCATCGCGCGTGGGATCGATCGTGCCCAGCCGCGACACCAGCACGCTGCCGCGCGCTGGCACCGTCGCGCGTGCCGGCAGCGCAGGCTCGCCGGCGACATTGTCGCCGCGACTGAGCTGCAGCAGCACCTCGATCGGTCCGGCCAGCGTGTTGTCGGCCCAGGCGAGATAGGCGTCGTCGCTGTTCTCCAGGCGCAGCCGCGCGATCGCGCCTGGTTCGGCGCGCACCGGGATCACCGTGACCGGCGTGTCGGTCACCGGGGGAACATGGTCGCCGTAGTGGACGACGCCGTTTCGATCGGACCACTTGTAGATCTTCGCGGCGTGCAAGGGCGGGACGAGTCCGGCGGACGAGGCGACGAGCAGGGCGACAGCGGCGAGTAGGCGGCGCATCACGGCAGGCAGGCGGGATCGAGGGACAGCGTGTCGACGATGTCGCGCAGGTCGAATGCGGCCACGGCCTTGTCGTCGTGCACGGCGAATAGCGCGCCGGCGGGAAAGCGCGCGGTCGCGCTTGCCATCAGGGCGATGCCGTCGGTCTGCGCCGTGACGCGGCCGGTAAAGCTGCCGCGCGGCTCGAGCGTCTTGCGGTCGAACAGGTGGAAGCGGGACAGCGGCGACAACTGGTCGACTGCGACCCAGTAGCCGCCGTCGACCGAACACGACCACAGCGCGACGCCCTCGGCCTCGGCATCGAAACTGCCGGGCGGAAGGCTGCGGCCGGTGTAGCGTCCGGCGAAGGTGTACTCGCGTAGCGTCGACAGGTGACGACGGTTTCCCTCGAGGCTGTACTCGTCGGCGATCAGCAGGCGGTCATGGGAGGCATCGCCGGCGATGGATTCGACGATGCGTAGCGCAGCCTCGTCGCTGGTGTCGCCGAAGGCGCCGTCGTAGCGGGCATCGAACGTGCCGTCGTCGGCGATGTCGACGCGATAACGGCGCACGCGCTGGTCGAGCTGGTCGAGCGCGGGCACGACGTCGAAGCGCGCCCCTTCCATGAAGCTGTCGGTGACGTAGACCTCGAGTTCGCCCGGCGCATTCTCGTTGAGCCACAGGCCGTAGGGGCTGCGCAACTGCGCTTCGCCGAACGTGCCGAGCGACTGGAAACCGGGCAGCGCCAGCACCTGCACGCGATGGTTGTCGCGTTCGGTCACGAACAGGTAGTCGCCGAAGATCGCGACGCCGTTTGGGCGCAGGAATTCGCCGCGGCCGCTGCCCTCATGGCCGATCTCGCGCAGGCGCTCGCCGCTGTCGGCGTCGAACAGGACCAGGCGGTTCGCCGATTTCGCAGTCGCGATCAGCAATGTCTGACCTTGTTCCGTGCGCCAGGTGATCAGCGAGTCGAGTTCATCCTTGGGATTTTCGGGCGACACATAGCGCTCGGCTACGACCGGCACGGCGTCTGACACTGGGGCGAGCCCCGCAGCGGGCGCCGCCTGCCGCTGCGGCTGTGCCGCGCAGGCGGCGAGCAGGGTGGCGATGGTGCAGAGCAGCAGGCGTGCGGGATTCGGCATCGGAGAAGTATGCGTGACGACGGCCGCGGGCCGCAGAGGAGAAGGGGTTCGTGATATCAATCGCTTCATGCGCATGAAGCGATTGACATCCCGAAAAAGCGCTGGCAAGCTGCAGCCATCCATCGAGACCGGCTGAGGGACAGGCCCTTTGAAGCCGGGGCAACCTCCCCCTCCCTTCCCTCCCCGCATGCGGGAGAGGGAAGGGAGGGGGAAGGTGCCAATTCCTGCGGGGACCTGCGTCCGCCGCGAAGATGGTTGCGCCGTATCGGCTCGATGCGGTTCGACGTCAGCGCACCCGCAACCTCGATGGCCTGTCCGGAACGGACGCCGCCCATCAGGAATGCAGCCGCCATGAGCCTCGTCGATAGCGCCACGCAGTTCTCCACCCATCCCGTTTGTACCCAGCTCGATCACGAATCGGCCTCGCACACGCCTGGCGAGGGCCACGCGCTCGCCACGCGCGGCGAAGTCGATGCCGTGCTGGCGCTGCGCCACGCCGGCAAACGCAGCGTGCGCATCGCCTACGAATGCGTCGGCGCGCCGGGC
>JACMKK010000280.1 GCA_014380115.1 Luteimonas sp.
CGCTGCGCGCGACGCGGGCGGCGCGGGCATCAGGGGTGGCGGTGGAAGATGTCATGGCGGTTCCTGGACGCTGGGAGGAACCGACGATATCGGTACACCGCGCACCCGTCACCAGCGTCGTCAGTGGAACGCAGGGTTACGCCGGGATCGCGACATCCTGTTCTATCAGGCCCATCCAAGCAGGCTGCCGGGCAGGCAGATCCATTCAGGCAGACGGAGAGCCGCGCTCGTAGACGTAGACGGTCGCCGGCGGCATGTTGCGCAGCACGAACTCGCCGCGGCGCACGCGCAGGCCGAGCGTGGCTGCGACGTCGTCGCGCACCGGCGCGCTCGGGCCATAGGTGAACTGCACGAAAACGCCACCCTCGCGCAGGCAGGCGAATGCGGCGGACAGGATGTCCTGCTGCAGCGAAGACGGCATCGACAACAGACCGAGTCCGGACACGATGGCATCCGCTGGCGCCTGCGCGACGAATCCGCGTGCAAGCCCAGACAGCTCGCGCGCATCACCGTGCAGTACCGGCACTTTCGGGAAACGCTGCTGCAGCTGCGCTTGCAGCACCTTGTCGAGTTCGAGCACCAGCAGGTCCGATGGCGCGATCCCGTGCGCGAGCAATGCCTTGGTCAACGCGCCGGTGCCGCCACCAAGTTCGATCACGCGGCGCGTGTCTGCCGGCAATTCGGCCAGCATCGCGGCCGCGAGATCCGGGCCCGATGGCGCGATCGCCGCGGTGCGCAGGGGGTTGCGCAGCCATTGCCGCAGGAACAGCAGCCAGCGTGGCAGTGTCGACGGGGATTGCAGGACTTGGCTTGGCATGCCGTCATGATGCCTCGCCCCGCGTTGTCATGAAGTTAATCGCCGCGCATCCGCCAGGCCTGGTGGATGCGCGGATTGCGCGCGAAATCGGGCGGAATGGTCTGAGTGGTGATGTCTTCACAGCGCGCGAATGAAGCCACGGCCTGCGCATCGATGCGGAAACGGCGGGCATTGTTGGAGAAATACAACGTGCCGCCCGGCGCGAGCCGCGCCATCGCCGCTTGCAGCAGACGTACATGTTCGCGCTGTACGTCGAAATCTTCGGCGCGCGCTGAATTGGAGAACGTCGGCGGATCGCAGAAGATCAGGTCGTACTGGCCTGTATCGGCCTCCAACCATGCCATTGCATCCGCCTGTACCAGTCGATGCCGTGCGCCGACGAAGCCATTCAGCTGCAAGTTGTCCGCGCACCATTGCAGGTACGTCGCCGACAGGTCGACGGTGGTCGTCTGCCGCGCGCGGCCGATCGCCGCTTGCACGGTGGCCGCGCCGGCGTAGCCGAACAGGTTGAGGAAGCGCGTGTCCTCCGCTTCGGCCGCGATGCGCAATCGCAGCGGGCGATGGTCGAGGAACAGGCCCGTGTCGAGATAGTCGAACAGGTTCACGCGGAGCTTCGCGTCGCCTTCGCGCACCACCACGAACTCGCCGCGCTGGTCGGGGCGGCCCGTCCCGATATGGGCATACTTGCTGCCGCCCTTGCCGCGTTCGCGCGTCTTCAGCGCGATGCGCTCGCGCGGTACTGCGAATACTTCGCGCACGGCGGCCAGCAGTTCGTTGAGGCGCCGGCGCGTGGTCGCTTCCGGGATTTCCGCGGGCGCGGCGTATTCCTGAACGTGCAGCCATGTCTCGCCCTCGGCTTCCGACTGATAGACGTCGATCGCGGCCGAATACTCCGGCAGGTCCGCGTCGTAGGCGCGGTAGCAGGTGACGTTCTCGCGCTCACGCCAGGCCTTGAATTTCTTCAGGTTCTTGCGCAGGCGGTTGGCGACCATCTGCGCGCCTTCCGACAAGGCAGGCGCTTCGGCCGTTTCGCGCTGCGGCGTGGCGATCGGATCGCAAACGATCAACAGGCATTCGAGCGCACCGTTGAACAGCTGATACTTCTTGTTCGCGCGCAGGCCGGTGGCGTGCGCGAGCTCGGCGTCGCCGCAGAGCAGGCTCGCGCGCCAAGTCGGTGCCGCCTGCTTCAAGGCATTGCCGAGTGCGCGGTAGAGCGCAGGATCCGCAGCAAGGCGCGCGTCGTAAGGTGGATTGCACACGACCAGGCCCCGCGCGGCTTCGCGTGGCGATACGTGCGCCACGTCGCGTGCTTCAAAACGGATGACGTCGCGGACGCCGGCTGCGGTGGCGTTCTCGCGGGCATTGCGGATGGCGTGCGGATCGGCATCGCTGCCCTCGAACGCCAGGCGCAGGCGTCCGCGTCCTGCGCGCTCGCGCGTCTGCGCCTCCTGTACCAACGCCGTCCATTGCGCGGCATCGAAACCCAGCCAGCGCGAAGGCGGCCGTTCGCCATGCCGCAACAACCCTGGCGCAACGTCGGCGGCCATCAGCGCGCCCTCGATCAGCAGCGTGCCGCTGCCGCACATCGGATCGAGCAGCGCGCCGCCTTCGGCATACAGCTGCGGCCAGCCGCCGCGCAGCAGCATGGCCGCAGCGAGGTTCTCCTTCAACGGCGCCTCGCCCTGCGCCTGGCGCCAGCCGCGCCGATGCAGCGGTCCGCCGCCGAGATCGACCGAAAGGATCGCCCTGCCCTTGCGCACCACCAGGTTGAGACGCAGGTCGGGCGCTTCGACATCGACATTCGGCCGCGCGCCGGTCTGCGCGCGCAATACGTCGACGACGGCATCCTTGACGCGTTGTGCGGCGTAGCGCGCATGCGTGATCGCATCGCCGGAAACATGGGCGTCGACGGCCAGCGTCATGCCCGCATCGAGATGCTGTTGCCACGGCACCGCTGCGGCGCCGGCGTAGAGCGCGTGCTCGTCGGCGCAGTCGTACTCGGCCAGCGGCCAGAGGATGCGGCTCGCCAGGCGCGACCACAGCACCGCGCGCTGGGCATCGGCGAGCGTGCCTTCGACATTGGCGCCGGCCATGGCTGCGGTCGCCCGGCTGCAGCCGAGCGCGAGCAGTTCGTCGGCGAGCAGGTACTCGAGGCCTTTGGCGCAGCTGGCGAAGAATTTCAAGGCACCCTCGGGGTTGTAGACGTCATTCCCACAATGTTCCAGTCGTCATTCCCGCGAAGGCGGGAACCCAGTGACTTCTGTTTTTTCCGGTAGCAAAAGCAAAATCGGTAGGATGTGGATCCGGGCAGAACCAGCAACTTGCGTCAACGAAAGTCACTGGGTTCCCGCCTTCGCGGGAATGACGGCGAAAACATCACGCAGCCAAGGCATCACAACGACTTCAACAGCGCCACGAACTCATGCGCAGAGGTTTCGACATGCATCGACAACCGATGCGTATCGTCGACCAGCAGCAGCCGCGCGCGTCGTTCGCGCGCCCAGTCGACGACCTGCGCGGCGGCAATGAGTTCGTCGTCCCAGCCATGCACGATGCTGGTCGGCACGCGCGCGGCATCGAGCGGGCTCGCCGGCTCCATGCGGATCGGCGGCGCCATCAGGAACAGGCCCTCGACCGGCACCTGCAGCGAGACGAGCGCCGACACATAGGCGCCCAAGCTCGAGCCCGCCAGCACCAGCGGACCGCGTGCGGCGGCGGTACGCGCAAGCGCGAGCAGGCGTTCGAGCCTTGCGGGGACGTCGCCGAGTTCGCTGACCGTGTGCCTGGCATCGAGGTCGGTGTAGTCGGGGCGTTCATGCGTCCAGCCCAGACTGGCGGCCACTTCGGCCAGCGCCGTCACCTTGGTCGCATCCGGCCCGCTCTCGAATCCGTGCGACAGGATGCAGTGCCCGCGCATCACTCCCCGACCCAGGCGACGGCATCGCCGACGCGCAGCGCGCCGCCTTCGAGGATGCGTGCGCAGATGCCGCCGTGCCCGCGCATCGCGTTGTAGCCGCCAGGGCCGAGCGCGGCTTCCATGCGCGAGCACGGATCGCATTCGCCGGTGCCTTCGAGCAACACGTCGCCGATGCGGAAACGGCGATCCTTCAGCGCGATCAGCGGGATGCCGGCGACGACCACGTTGCGGCGCAGCGTCGCCGGCGCCAGTCGATCGTGTCCGGCCAGCATCGCGATCGCAGGCAGGTGTTCGGCCTGGATCAGCGTGATGCCACGCTTGCCGCTGTCGGACGCGTAGCGGTCACCGCGCAGACCCTTGCCCGCGATCGCTTCGGCGGCGTCGACTTCTTCCATCGCCACCTCGCGTGCCGGGCGCAGGCCGATCCAGCGCACCGCGCCGGGGCGCGGGAACTGCGACATCAGGCGGTAGAGTTCGGAGTCGGGCGACAAAGGGGCCATGCCTGAATGCTAGCATCGCGGCCTCTTTCCGAGCTCCGGTAATGCCGTCCTGATGCGTGTCGAGCCCCTGCCCTACGAGACGAAACTCGATGCGCGGCCCTTGTCGCAGGTCGACCTCGTCGTGATCCACTGCACCGAGCTGCCGGACCTGGCGATGGCACGCGAGTACGGCGAGAAGGTGGCGTACGAGGGTAGCGGCACCGGCAACAGCGGCCACTACTACATCGATCGCGACGGCGACACGGTCGTCTACGTGCGACCCGACCGCGTCGCGCACCACGTGCGCGGCCACAATCCGCGCGCGATCGGGGTCGAGCTGGTCAACACGGGACGTTATCCGGACTGGCTCGATTCGCGGCGCCAGGCGATGGACGAGCCGTATCCCGAGGCCCAGATCGATGCCCTGGTCTCGCTGCTCCTGCGTTTGCAGGCGCGGCTGCCGGCGCTGCGTTTCATAGCCGGACACGAGGACCTGGATACCGGCATGGTGGCGGCGTCCGACGATGCCTCGCGTCAGATCGTGCGCAAGCGCGATCCGGGACCGCTGTTTCCATGGCAAAAGGTAATGGCGGCGGCGGTGGCGCTGGAACGCCTGCGCCAGTGAAGCGGGACGAGCGCCCTTATAATTCGCTGCCTTCCTGACGACGCCAGCGCATGCCCTCCCCCGTTTCCGAGTTGATCGAACTGCTGTCGCTGGAACGGCTCGAGGACAACCTGTTCCGCGGCCAGAGCCGCGACATCGGCACCAAGTACGTATTCGGCGGCCAGGTGGTCGGGCAGGCACTGTCGGCGGCGCAGGCGACGTTGGCGGTGCCGCGTTCGGCGCATTCGCTGCATGCCTATTTCCTGCGCGCAGGCGATGTCGAGCATCCGATCGTCTACGACGTCGACCGCACCCGCGACGGTGGCAGCTTCTCGGTGCGGCGCGTGACCGCGATCCAGCACGGGCAACCGATCTTTTTCTGCGCGGCGTCGTTCCAGGAGCACGAAACGGGCGCCGAACACCAGTTGTCGATGCCGGATGTCCCCAAGCCAGAGGACATCGAACCCGCACATGCGGTGCCGCCGGAAGTGCTGGCCAAGCTGCCGACCAAGGTGCAGCGTTGGCTCAGCCGCATGGGGCCGTTCGAATTCCGCCACGTCTATCCGCGCGACGAACTGAATCCGCCGAAGCGCCCGCCCTACCAGCAGGTCTGGTTCCGCCTCAGCGAGAAGGTCGGCGATGGGCCGGAACTGCATCGCGCGCTGCTGGCCTACGCCTCGGATTTCCATCTGCTCGGCACGGCGACTTTTCCGCACGGCATCAGCTATTACCAGCCAAACGTACAGATGGCCTCGCTCGACCACGCGCTCTGGTTCCATCGTCCGTTCCGTGCCGACGACTGGCTGCTGTATTCGATCGACAGCCCCAGCGCGCAGGGTTCGCGCGGACTCGCACGCGGCCAGATCTACGATCGCGACGGCCACCTCGTCGCCAGCACCGCGCAGGAAGGCCTGATCCGCGTGGTGCAGGACGCCAGCGCGGCCGCGCACGTCCCGGCCAAGGAATGATGTCTTGAGGCAGGTCTTCACCAGTCCCAGGCTCGAGAACGTCGAGCGCGTGGCCAAGATGCTGGAGAACGAAGGCATCGAGGTGCGCATCACCAACGGCCGCTCGTACAAGGGCAACGTGCGCGCGAATTTCAGCTATCGCGACAGCGGCAGTGCGCCGCAGCCGGCGTTGTGGATCATCAAGTCCGAGGACCAGCCGCGCGCACGCGCGATGCTGCGCGAGGCCGGGCTGATGGATTCCTCGCGCAACGCGCCGGACAGCTTCCTCGCGGTGAGTTTCCGCGGCGCCGATCCGTACGCGGCGACCCCCGCGCAGAAGCGCTCGTTCCGTTACAAGATCGGTTTGCTGCTGGTGATCTGTGTGGTGCTGGTGCTGGCGCTGGTACACGGCGCGCGGTTGGAGAAGGGCGCGGTCGACGTAGCGCCGCGTGCCGTCGCGCAACCGAAGGCCCCTGCAGCCGTCGCCGCGACACCGGCGCTGGAAACCGTGATCGCAGATCCCGAGGCGGCCGCCGTGCCTGCGCCGTTCAATCCCGTCGCGGCGACACCGGCAGCGTTGGCGCAACAGGCATTCGCCAGCGGTCTTCGCAACGCTGACGATGGCGTGCAGTGCCTCGCACTCGACGGCAAAGATGCGCCGGCTGCATTGATCGAGCGCCTGCGACGCGGCGGCGCGGACGTGGCAGCGGCTTCGCAGTGCGCGATTCCCTCGCGGGCAGGGGAGACGGGCCGTCATGTCGCATCCGGACGCACCGCCTCGTTCCTCGAAGTCGGATCGTTCCGGCCGAATACGGCGGACGGTGGCGACACCGGCACGCTGCAACGCAGCACCTACGGCCACGGCCGCGCGCCGACCTACGAGACGCTCGCGGTGCGCCGTACGGACGCCGGCTGGCAGATCGCCAGTCCTGCGCCCGCGCAGGCACCCTGAGCGACGGTCACATCTGCCGTGCGCGATCGTCCTGAAGCCATGAACACCTTCGCGGGAACAAGATGATGAGCGTCCACGCCCTCGACCTGCCAATCGACCGGACCATCGACCGGCTCATCCATCGCGAGCTGCCCGCCGCGGCGCGCGGCGACCGCGATGCCTATGGCCGCATCGTCGCCGCTTCGCAAAACACGGTCACCGCGGTCGCGCTGGCGATCACGCGCGACGTGGCCACCAGCGAGGACGTCGCCCAGGAGGCTTTCCTGTCGGCATGGCAGCACCTCGGCCGCCTGCACAATCCGGCGAGCTTCCTGCCATGGCTGCGCCAGATCACCCGCAACCTCGCGCGCGATGACCTGCGCGCCCGCCGCCATCGGCCGCTCGACGGCGAAGGCGCCGAGCTTGCGATCGCGAATGCGGCCGACCTATCGCCCTCGCCGGTGCAACGACTCATCGAGGACGAGCGCGACGCCGCGGCGGCAGACCTGATCTCGGCACTGCCCGAGGAAAGCCGCGAAGTCCTGTTGCTGTACTACCGGGAGGGCCAGAGTTCGCGGCAGGTGGCCTCGCTGCTCGGGCTGACTGACGCCGCCGTGCGCAAGCGCTTGTCGCGCGCGCGCCAATGCGTGCGAGAGGACCTGCTGCGGCGCTTTGGCGATTTCGCGCGTGGCAGCGCGCCGAGTGCGGTGTTCACTGCGACGATCGCCAGCGTACTGATGACCGCCAGCCCGCCAGTAGCGGCATCGGTGGCCTTGAACATCGGTGCTTCGGCAGTCGGCAAGGCCGCTGCGAAACTCGGGTTGGGCACACTCGGGGGTCTGGCGGTCGGATTCGGTGCGTCGATCGTCGCCATGTACTACGCCACGAAGTATCTCCTGCACTTTGCCGCCACCGAGCAGGAGCGCGCCGGCATCCGCCGCTTTGCGGTCTATCAGGGCGCGACTTCCCTGTTCTTCGTCGCCAGCCTGTTGTTGCTGGTGCGCTACTCGACGGGTTGGGTGCCATTGCTGGCGGTCACGATCGCAGGCTTCGCGGCCATCAACTATCAGGCGCTCGTTTGGCTGCCGAAGATCATGGCGCCTTGCTTCGCGCGGGAAGCCGCGCGCGATCCGGCCAAGGCGGCGCGCGACCAGCGTGCCTTTACCTGGATCTATGGCTGGATCGGAGCGTTGATCGGCACCCTGGCATCGCTGTCCGCGCTGTTCTATAGCCTGGTCGCATCCGGCCGTCTGTAAAAAAAAAGCCGCGCACCTCTCGGCGCGCGGCAAGGGAACCCGGAACCGTCGCCTATTGGCAACGAGCGGTCAGCGGTGATGCGACGGCTGCAATTCCGTACGGCTCAGGAAGCCATCTTTGTTCTCGTCCATCCAGGCGAAGTCCTTCGCCGCGCGCGGCATCTTTTCGTCCACCTCAACACGGCTCAGCTTGCCGTCGCGGTTGATATCGGCGGTTCCGAACTGGCTGTCGAAGCGCTTAGCGTGCTCGGCCTGCCGCAGCGGGCGCTGCTTGTCGTGGTAGGCACGCAACTCGCTGCGGACCAGGTAGCCATCGCGATTGGCATCCATCGCGGCGAAGTTCTCCTCGAACCTGCCCTTGCCGGCGAGTTCTTCGCGGGCCAGGCGGCCGTCGCCGTTGGTGTCGAGCGCGGCGATGTCGCCGTGGCGGCCTTTGCCGCGTCCGTGTTTGCCACGTTGCGGACGCTCGTCGGCGCTGATGTGGCCGTCGTGGTTCTTGTCGATCCGGTCGAAATGCTCGGCGAAGCGCGGGGACTTCGCCGCTTCGCTGCGGTCGATGACGCCGTCGCCGTTGACATCGAGCTCCACGCGTTGCGGCTTGGTGGTGGTGGGAGTGCTGGTTGCGGGCGTGGCCGCGGTGGCCGCGCCACCGAGCAGGCCCAGGGCCAGCAGGCTGGCAGCGAACAAGGCATTGCGTTTCATCCGTCGTCTCCTGTTTGTGCGGCGCGGTGCCGTCACTGCCGGGATCAACGTTCGCGCCGCTCGGCCGTTGACAGCCGTCCGACCGGGTTCAGTTTTCGGACAGTCGCAGCGGCTGGGATGCGGCGCAGTATGCTGGGGGCATGGCCTCCGTTACCGCCCCGCCGAAACCGCTGGCTCGTGCCGTCTCCATCCTGGGCCATCCATTGCTGGTGCTGCCCTGCTCGATCCTGCTGCTGGCTGTAGACGACGGTGGCGATGTCCGGCAGCTGTCGCGGTTGGCTGTCGGCTTCGCCGCGTTCGCCATGCTGGTGATGTCGTATTCGTGGTGGCAGGTGCGCCGACAGCGGTGGGCGCACGTCGATGCCAGCGAACGGGGCGAACGTCGTTCGTTGAACCTGTTCCTGCTGCTTGCGCTGGCCATCTCCGCACCGCTGGCGTGGCAGGCCGGTCTGCGCGACCTGGCGCTGGGATTGGGCCTGTCGGCGATGATGATCGCCGCCGCGCTGCTGTCCGCGCGTTGGTGGACGCTGTCGCTGCATGTCGCGTTCGTGGTGTTCGCGGCGATGCTGCTGTTGCGTGCAGGTGCATTAGCGGCCGTGCTCGGGCTGATCTTCGCGGCGCTGGTGGCGTGGTCGCGACTGCAACTGGCACGGCATGCGCGCCGCGATCTCGTTGCAGGTGCGGTCGCCGGCGCCGGCGCCGGCCTGGCGTTCCTGCAGCTCTCCGCGACAGTGGCAACCTAGGCGCATGGGCACCGGCTCTCTGCACGATGTCGACGACCTGCGGATCTTCCACACCGCCGAGCATCCGTGCGGCTACTGGCCCGAACGCGTCGCGCGCGACCTCGTGCTCGATCCTCGCGATCCGCGCCTGCTCGCCTTCTACCCGATGGCGCTCGACTGGGGCTTCCGCCGCTCGGGCGACATCCTCTATCGCCCGCATTGCCGCGGATGCCGCGCCTGCGTCGCCGTGCGCATCCCGGTCGACTCGTTCGTGCCCGACCGCAGCCAGCGCCGCTGCCTGGCGCGCAACAAGGACGTGGAAATGCGCGTGCTGCCGGCCGAGCGCACCGAAGAGCAGCTCGCGCTGTACCGACGCTACCTTGGTGCGCGCCACCGCGGCGGCGGCATGGACGACCATGGCAGCACGGAGTTCGACCAGTTCCTGGTCGGACGCTGGGCGCAGGGCCGCTTCATCGAACTGCGCGAACACGGCGCGCATCGACCTGGCCGCCTGCTCGCCGTCGCCGTGACCGACGTGATCGAGACCTGGCTGTCGGCGGTGTACACGTTCTACGATCCCGACGACAGCGCGCGCGGCCTGGGCACGCTCGCGATCCTCAAGCAGATCGAATGGGCGCGGCGCGAAGGGCGCACGCACCTCTACCTGGGCTACTGGATCGATGGCCACGCCAAGATGGACTACAAGCGCCGGTTCCGCATGCTGGAAGCCTTCGATGGCAAGGGCTGGCGGCCGTTGCGGCAGGATCGGGACTGAATCATCCGCGCGCTGCGTCAGTCCGTCACAACCAGATTCCCGAACCGCTCCACGACAAGATCAGCCTTGCGGTTTCTTCGTCGCATCGCCGGCGGCTGCAGCATCCGCAGCGGCAGCAGCGGGAGCAGCGGCCGGCACTGCTTCCGGCGGCGCATCGGCGGGTTGGGCTGTCGGACCGACCGGCGGCAAGACCGGCGCGGATTTTTCGAACGCATGCGGCCCGAAGCCGAACAGTTCGTCGCTGTGCGTGGACACGATCATCCGCACCATGCCGCTCGGCACCATCAGCTCCAGAGCGAGGCGTTTGCCGTCGGGCGTATTGCCGAGCAGGGTCATCTCGACCAGCGCGCCGGCGGTGTCGATCTCGTTGCAGAGCACGTGCGGGCCGGCGGGACTGTCCTGCAGATAGGGCTTGATCGCCTCGCCGAGCGCTTCCAGCGCCTGCGGAAAGAAGAAGACGGCATAGCCGTTGCTGTCGTTCATCGCGTCGATCCCATGTGCCCGATGGTGGCCATCATCGCAATTCGATCGTGAGCGCCGCAGCAGCCTCTCGCGCGTGCGCGCGGGCCTCGTCGACGCCCTCGCCGAGCGCCAGCGTCACGCCGACGCGGCGGTGGCCCTCCACGCGCGGCTTGCCGAACAGGCGCAACGTGGTGTCGGGCACGCGCAGCGCTTCGTCCACACCCTCGAACACCGGCACGCCATGTCCCTCGGCCAGCACCGCGCACGACGCTGCCGCGCCGCGCTGGCGGATCGCGCCGCTCGGACCGGCGTGGATCGGCAAGCCGAGGATCGCGCGCGCATGCAGTGCGAACTGGCTGAGGTCCTGCGACACCAGCGTCACCAGGCCGGTATCGTGCGGACGCGGCGAGACTTCCGAGAACCACACTTCGTCGTCCTTGACGAACAACTCGACACCGAACACGCCCCATCCGCCAAGTTCATCCGTGACCTGCCGCGCGACGCCTTGCGCCAGCGCCAGCGCGCGCGTCGACATCGGCTGCGGCTGCCAGCTCTCGCGATAGTCGCCGTCGCGCTGCAGGTGGCCGATCGGCTTGCAGAAGGTCGTGCCGCCGGCATGGCGCACGGTCAGCAACGTGATCTCGTAGTCGAAGTCGATGAAGCCCTCGACGATCGCGCGTCCTGCGCCGGCGCGACCGCCGGTTTGCGCGAGTTCCCACGCGGCATCGATGCCCTCCTCGCTGCGCACCAGGCTCTGGCCGTGGCCCGAGGACGACATCACCGGCTTGACCACGCACGGCAGGCCCAGCGCCGTCACCGCATCGCGATATTCCGCGTGCGTGTCGACGAAACGGTACGGGGAAGTCGGCAGCCCGAGCGTCTCCGCGGCCAGGCGGCGGATGCCCTCGCGATCCATCGTCAGCCGCGCCGCGCGCGCCGTCGGGATCACTCGCGTGTGCGTGCCGCGCTCGGCGAACTCGCGTTCCAACTGCACCAGCGTCTGCGTATGGATCGCTTCGATCTCCGGCACGATCACGTCAGGACGCTCCTGCGCGATCAACGCGCGGATCGCGCCGCCATCGAGCATGTCGAGCACGTGGCTGCGATGTGCGACCTGCATCGCCGGCGCATTGGCGTAGCGATCGGCGGCGATCACCTCGACGCCGAGGCGCTGCAGTTCGATCGCGACCTCTTTGCCGAGTTCGCCGGAACCCAGCAACAGGACGCGCGTGGCATGGGGAGACAGCGGCGTGCCGAGCGTGATCATGCGAGCTTCCGGGCGAGGGGTGCACAGTTTATCCGGCAACGTCGCACGGCACGCGACGCAAGCAGCTTGGCGGGGCTGTCGCCGTGCGCGGTGCGTGCATGCGATGCTGGTGGCATGACCGCCGCTCGACCAAACCCGATGCCGCGTGCGCGCATAGCCTGTTTCCTGCTGGCCGCCGGTCTGGCACTGGCCGCCTGCGAAGCCGCGGCGCCGCCGTTCGCGCAGGTGTCGGGCCTGCTGGTCGATGGCGAGCTCGACGAAATCAGCGGTCTTGCCGCTTCGCGCCGCCATCCTGATGTGCTGTGGCTGATCGACGATGGCGGCAATCCCGCGCGCCTGTTCGCGGTCAGCAAGCGCGGGCGGCGGCTGGCGACGTTCGCGGTCGAAGGCGTCATCAAGACCGACTGGGAAGACCTCGCCGCGTTCGACCAGGGCGGCAAGCATTATCTGTTGATCGCCGACACCGGCGACAACGGTGGACTGCGCCGCTCGCTGCAATTGCATGTGTTCGAGGAGCCGGCGTCGCTTGACGCCGGCGATAACGAAAAGGCCGGGGCATCCGCGCCGTCGAAGCCTGCCGCCCCGTTGAAGCCAGCCTGGTCGATCGCCTTCCGCTGGCCAGACGGCGCGCGCGATTGCGAGGCGGTCGCGGTCGACGCCGCGCGCGGGCAGATCCTGCTGGTCTCGAAGAAGCGGCAGCCGCCGGAATTGTTCGCGCTGCCCCTGCGACCGCACGGCGGCCTGCAGGTCGCTCGTAAGCTCGGCACCCTCGCCGGCGTCCCGACGGCCAGCGCCGAGGAGCGCAGAAACA
>JACMKK010000281.1 GCA_014380115.1 Luteimonas sp.
GGCGGTCGACGCGGCATCCAAGCCGCAAGCCAAGGCGGCCGCGAAAGCGGCCGGGAAAACAACGCCGGGCGGCGACATGTCGCCGTCGTTGTTCTCGCGCATCGGCCAAGGCCTGAAGAAACTCGTGACCCGGGCGCCGCGCACGCAGCATTGAGCGATCGGGACGTGGGATTGGCAACGAGCGTAACGCGCTTGCTCGTCATCCCGGCGCTAGCCGGGACCCAATCCTGATGATGACGGGTGGACCTGGACATCCGGCAACCGACGCATGGGCCCTGGCTAGCGCCGGAATGACGAACACAGGCGGATGAGCGTCACGAAAGCATCGGTCTCGTCGTGCTTCCGTGTCACGGGTTCCGATGCCCATCTGCGATACTTCGCGCCATGACCGTCCTGCGCTTCGACAACGTCAGCAAGCACTATCCCGGCGGCCATGTCGCGCTGGCGGATGTCGGTTTCGAAGTCGCCGAGGGCGAAATGCTGTTCATCACCGGGCATTCGGGCGCCGGCAAAAGCACGCTGCTCAAGCTGATCCATTTGTCCGAACGTCCGAGCCGCGGCGCGGTGCTGTTCGGCGAGCGCAACCTGATGAAGGTGCGCGGCCGCCGCGTGGCGCTGCATCGGCGCGATGTCGGCGTGGTGTTCCAGGACCATCGCCTGCTCACCGATCGCAGTGTCTTCGAGAACGTCGCCCTGCCGCTGATCCTGCGCGGCATGCGTCGCGGCGAGATCGGCAAGCGGGTGCGTTCGGTACTCGACAGGCTCGGCCTCGGCGCACGCGAACGCGCGCTGCCGACGCAACTGTCCGCCGGCGAACAACAACGCGTCGGCATCGCCCGCGCGGTGGTCGGCGAACCGCGCCTGCTGGTCGCCGACGAGCCGACCGGCAACCTCGATCCGACCCTGTCGGCGGAAATCCTCGCCCTGTTCGCGTCGCTGCCCGAACGCGGCACCAGCGTGCTGATCGCCAGCCACGATCTCGGCCTGGTCAAGCGCATGAAGCGGCGCGTGCTGGTGCTCGACCACGGCAAGCTCGTCGACGACATCGCGCCGGAGGACCTGGCCGATGAGTGACAACAGGGCCGATTCACGGCCAGCCAAGGCCGAGCGCAAGCCGCGTGCCGCCCGCGCGCCGTCCAGCGTCGGCACCTGGTTCGATCATCACCTCTACAGTTTCGTCGCCAGCCTGGGACGCGTCGTGCGCAAGCCGTGGGCGACGGCGCTGACGGTCGGCGTGATGGCGGTGGCGCTTGCGCTGCCGTTGGGCCTGTGGCTGGTGCTCGACAATGTCGCGCGGCTGTCGGGCAACGTGCAGCAGTCGCGCGAGATCAGCGTGTTCCTGAAACAGGACATCGGCAGCGCGCGCGCGACGGCGCTGGCCGACGAACTGCGTGCACGCGGCAATATCGGCAAGGTCGAACTGCGCACTCCACAACAAGGCCTCGACGAACTGCGCGCGCGCGGCGGGCTCGGCGATGCGATCGATGCGGTCGGCGAGAATCCGTTGCCGAACCTGCTGGTGGTCACGCCGAAAGGCGACGAGACCCTGCTGGTCTCGTCGCTGCGGCAAATCCCCGAAGCCGACCTGGTGCAGCACGACAGCCTGTGGCGGCAGCGGCTCGACGGCTGGTTGCGTTTCGGCGGACGTGTCGCCTGGGTGCTGGCGGCGCTGCTCGGGTTGGGTGCATTGTTGGTGGTCGGCAACACCGTGCGCCTCGACATTCAGTCGCGGCGCGAGGAGATCGGCGTGCTGCAGCTGCTTGGTGCGACCGACGGTTTCATTCGTCGCCCGTTCCTGTATCTCGGCGCGTGGTACGGGCTGGCAGCCGGCGTGTTGTCGATCGCGTTGCTCACGCTTGCCGCGACCGCCCTGCGCTCGCCGCTCGCCGAACTGGCAGCCAGCTACGGCAGCCGTTTCGAACTGGTCGGCTTCGATCCGTTACCCGCCGCTGCGATCGTGCTGGCTGCGGCTTTGCTCGGATGGCTCGGCGCCGGCCTGGTCACCGGACATTTCCTGCGTCAGACGCGTCCGACCGACACCTGAGCGATGGCCCGCGATCTCCGCCATCTCGTCAGCGACGCGCCGCGCATCATGGTCGTGGACGGCTCGAGGCTGGTGCGCAAGCTGATCGGCGATGTCCTGCGGCGCGAGCTGGCGCAGGTCGACGTCGTCGATTGCGGCAGCGTCGCCGACGCGCGCGCCGCGCTCGACAGCGCGCCTGTCGACCTGGTCACCACCTCATTGGTGCTGCCCGACGGCGACGGCTTCCAGCTCGCGCACATCGTGCGTACCGCCGCCGGCCAGCGTTACGTGCCGATCATCGTCGTTTCCGGCAACGTGCAATCGCACCTCGAGGCGCGCAGTTTTACCGAGGATGTCACCGACTATTTCGACAAGGCGCACGGCCACAGCGCGCTGGCGGCGTTCATTCGTGGCTACGTGCAGCCCGAGTCGATCCCGGATGCGCGCGTGCTGTATGTCGAAGACAGCCGCACCGTGGCGGTAGCGACCATCCGCATGCTGGAAGCGCAAGGCCTGCGCGTGATCCATGTCACCAGTGCCGAAGACGGGCTGGCCTGGCTGCGCGAGCTTCGCGACGGCGAGGACGCAGGCGCCGACCTGGTCCTCACCGATGTTTACCTGAAGGGCGAGCTCAGCGGTCTCGACCTGCTGCGCGCGATCCGTGGCGAGTTCGGTTACGGCAAGCATCGCCTGCCGGTGTTGGTGATGACCGGCGACGCCAATCCCGCCAACCAGTCCGACCTGCTGCGCGATGGCGCCAACGACCTGGTGATGAAGCCGGTCGAGGAACGCGCGCTGATCACCAAGGCGATGTTCCAGCTGCGCCTGTCGCAGTTGCCGGAGAGGAAGGATCGGGCGTGAGCGCACAGGCGAGCCGGGCATGAACGACGATCGCATCAAGCTCGAGCCTTCGTGGAAGCAGCGGGTCGGCGATTACCTGCAGCGCGAAGAGATGCGTGCGCTGTCCGCGTTCGTGCGCCAGCGCAAGGCTGCGGGTGCACGCATCTATCCGCCGGGCCCGCAGATCTTCGCGGCCTTCGACGCAACACCGTTCGACGCGGTCAAGGTGGTGATCCTGGGCCAGGACCCGTACCACGGCCCCGGCCAGGCGCACGGCTTGTGTTTCTCGGTGTTGCCCGGCGTGCCCGTGCCGCCGTCGCTGAACAACATCTTCAAGGAGATCCAGCGCGACCTCGGCATCGCGCGACCGGACCACGGCTACCTGCTGCCCTGGGCCGAACGCGGCGTCCTGCTGCTCAACGCCGTGCTGACCGTCGAGGAAGGACGCCCGGGCAGCCACCAGGGCAAAGGTTGGGAAGGATTCACCGACTACGTCGTCGAAACCCTCGACCGTGAACGCGAGGACCTGGTGTTCCTGCTCTGGGGCAGCTACGCCCAGGCCAAGGGCAAGGTCATCGATACGCGCCGGCATCGCGTGCTCAAGACGACGCATCCGTCGCCGCTATCGGCGCATCGCGGGTTCCTCGGCTGCGGGCATTTTTCCAGCGCGAACGAGTTCCTGTGCCGGCACGGCGCGGCACCTATCGACTGGTCCCTGCCGCCCGCGAGCGCCATCAAGGAAACAGGACACTAACGATGCATCACGGACGGCGTGGTCCGCGTGCAGCGATCGGTCCTCGTTCGACGAAATCGGGGTCCTGAGTGCATTCGACCCAGTCCATTCTCGTATCGCTGCACCTGCCCAAGACCGCGGGTACGAGTTTCGCCAGTGCGCTGCAGGCGCAACACGGGCCGGGCTATCTTGCCGACTACGACGATCTGCCGATGCAGGTGGCGCCGTGGCTTCGCAAGTTCCGGGCCCTGCGTGCGGGCCTGGACTTGCGTCGTAGCTGGCCGGACGGCGTGACCTGCGTGCACGGCCACTTCCTGCCGGCGAAATACCTGTATGCGCTGCGCGGCAGGTCGGTCAGGTACGTGACCTGGCTGCGCGATCCGGTGGAACGCGTCGTGTCGCACTACGAATTCTGGCGTCGCGATTACGACGGCAGCGATCCGAAGCAGCCCCTGCGCAACCGCATGCTCGCCGAGGACTGGTCGCTACAGCGTTTTGCGCTGGGCCCGGAAATGCGCGATCTCTACACGCAGTATCTGTGGCGGTTCGATCCGCGGCGCTTCGCCTTCATCGGAGTCACCGAGCGCTACGACGACGACCTCGGCCGGTTCGCCGATTTGTTCGGCACCAGCGCGGCAGTGCGGGGGCATGCGCTGCGTAACCCCGATCGGGGCGACGCGCGCTACCCGATTTCCGCCGGGCTGCGGACCAGCCTGATCCAACACCACGCCCGCGATATGGCGCTCTATCACTGGGCGACTACGAGCCAGCCACGAACCGTGGATCGGGAAGGCGCCGGCAACCCCTAGCTAGCGCGTGCCTGGAGGCAACGAACCAGTCCGGCCATGGCCAAAACTGGGGCCCTGTTGGCGTTGGACCCGGACCCCACGGACCCCGCCATGCCAGCCGATTTCGGTCGAGCTCACTTCGCGAGGCAGGGCGATGTCGACAACTTATTGATCTATAAGGCACTTTTAATAGTTCGTTCTACCAGCGCAACGCTAGGGAACTTCGAGGGACGTTAGCAGTCATACGTGGCCACTGCTAAAATCGCCGCCATGACCACTGCCACCCTCAGCCAATCCCTGGTTCCCAATAACCTGCCGGTGCCGTCGCTCCACGGCCTGTCGCCGTTGGGCTCGCTCGATGCCTACATCGGTTCAGTGCACCAGATTCCGGTGCTCAGCGTCGAAGACGAGCAGGCGCTGGCGCACCGTTTCCGCGACGGCGACGACCTCGATGCCGCGCGCGAACTGGTGCTCTCGCACCTGCGCTTCGTCGTGCACGTCGCACGCGGCTACAACGGTTACGGCCTCCCGCTCGGCGACCTGATTCAGGAAGGCAATATCGGCCTGATGAAGGCGGTCAAGCGTTTCGACCCCGAAGTCGGCGTGCGCCTGGTGTCGTTCGCGGTGCACTGGATTCGCGCCGAGATGCACGAGTTCATCCTCAAGAACTGGCGCATCGTCAAGGTCGCGACCACCAAGGCGCAGCGCAAGCTGTTCTTCAACCTGCGCAAGAGCAAGAAGCGCCTGGGCTGGCTCAATGCCGAGGAAGTCCGCGCCGTCGCCAAGGACCTCAACGTCTCCGAGCGCGAAGTGCTGGAGATGGAATCGCGCCTGTCCGGCCGCGACATCGGCTTCGACCTGAGTTCCGACGACGACGACGACCACGCGCCACCGGCGCCGGCCGCCTACCTGATGGCGCACGAGGAGGATCCCTCGCAGGCCTACGAGCGCATCGACAGCGAAGACAACCAGCTCGACCTGCTGCGCGAGGGGCTGGGCCGCCTGGACACGCGTTCGCGCGACATCATCAAGCGCCGCTGGCTCGATGCCGACAGCAAGATCACGCTGCAGGAGCTGGCCGACGAATACGGCGTCTCGGCCGAACGCATCCGCCAGGTCGAAGCCAACGCGCTGAAGAAGATGAAGGCGTTGTTCGCGGCCTGATCCGAGGGTTCGTTCAATCCACGCACGACGGCCCGGGAAACCGGGCCGTTTGCATTGTCGGACCGCGGGCATCAACCCAGCGACGTGTCCAGCAGCATCATCAGCACGAAACCGAGCATCAAACCGCTGGTCGCGAACACCTCGTGCCCCTGGCGATGGGATTCGGGAATGATCTCGTGGCTGACCACGAACAGCATCGCGCCAGCAGCGAAGCCCAGTCCCCACGGCAGCAGCAGCGACGAATAGCCGATGACCGCGGCACCGAGTACCGCGCCGACCGGTTCGGCAAGGCCCGAGGCCATGCCGATGCCCACGGCGATCGTCTTTCGGTAACCCGCGGCAGCTAGTGCGACCGCGACGACCAGTCCCTCGGGCACGTCCTGGATCGCGATGCCGGTGGTCAGCGCCGTGGCGCGGGCGACGTCGCTGCCGGCGTAAGCCACGCCGATGGCCAGGCCCTCGGGCAGGTTATGCAGCACGATCGCGAACACGAACAGCCATACGCGCTGCATCTTGCGCGCGACGTGGCCCTCGATCCCCTTGATGAAGTGTTCGTGCGGGAGCGTGCGTTCCAGCCACTGCAGCAGCCCGGCGCCGAGCAGGATGCTGGTGCCGACGATCAATCCTGCCTGCCAGGCACCGGCGCCTTGCAGCCTGGCCGCTTCGATGCCTGGCACGATCAACGAGAACGCGCTCGCCGCCAGCATCACGCCGGCACCGAAGCCGAGCATCGTGTCCTGCACGCGCTGGCTTAGCCGCTGGGAGAACAGCACCGGCAACGCGCCGAGCGCGGTGGCGCCGGCGGCGATGGCGCGCGGGGCGGTCTTGGCGTTTACGCCGCCATCGACTTCGAGAATGATATCGCGACCGGTTGCATCGATTTTCTTGCGTAGCTTCTCGATCTTCGGCAGCGCCGTCTCGATGAAGCTTTGCCCGCCGAAGCCGGGGTTAACGCTCATCACCAACACGAGGTCGATGAGATCGATCACTGGGTCGATGGCTTCGGCCGGCGTGCCGGGATTGAGCGAGACGCCAGCTTTTGCGCCGGTGGCTCTAATCGCTTGCAGCGTGCGGTGAAGGTGGGGACCGGCTTCAGGATGCACGGTGATGATGTCGGCGCCCGCGTCGCGGAATGCCTGGATGTAGGGATCGACGGGCGCGATCATCAGGTGCACGTCGAACGGCAGCTTGGAGTGCGCTCGGATCGCCTTCACCACGCTTGGTCCGATCGAGATGTTTGGCACGAAGTGGCCGTCCATGACATCTACATGGATCATGTCGGCGCCGGCTTCCTCCACCGCGCGCACTTCCTCGCCCAGTTTCGAGAAATCCGCCGCCAATATCGAAGGTGCAATGAGCGTCCGCGCCATGATCCGTCGTACCCCGCGCCGGGGAGGCGGCGCAAGGCGAGGCGGTTCCGCCCGTGCTTAGCTGCGCAGTAATCGAGCGGCGTAGAAGCCGTCGAGGCCGCCGATCTCGGGCCAGAAGCCCGGATGGGTGCGCATATCGCCTTCCGGTGTGATGAATTCGGCGGGAATTGCGTCGCTCAGCGGTTCGCGGCGCCAGCCATTCTTCAAAGCTTCCGCAACGACGCCAGGGCCTTCCTCTGGCTCAAGCGAGCACACTGCATAGATCAGCGGCGCGCCCGGCTTCAGCAGCTTTGCGGCGGCGGCGACGAGTTGGCTCTGCAACTCCGCCAAAGCGCGAACGTCGGTTGGCCGGCGCAGCCAGGCCACATCAGGGTGGCGGCGCAGTGTGCCGGTTGAGCTGCAGGGCGCGTCGAGCAGGATGGCGTCGAACGGCTCGGCTTTGAACTGGAGCGCGTCGGCGCAAATGACCTCTGCTTCGAGCTTTGTCCGCGCCAAATTTTCGCGCAGGCGCTTCAAGCGTGCTTCGGATTTATCGACTGCGGTGACGTGCGCGCCTGCGGCGGCGA
>JACMKK010000282.1 GCA_014380115.1 Luteimonas sp.
CAGTTCTCCATCGCGCCGAAGAACTGGCTGCGACCAGGCGAGGCGATGTTGTCGAGCTTGGGCAGCGGATAGTCCACGTCGAAGTAGTCGTTGTATTCGTGCAGCACGGCCTTCGACGACTGCAACGCGAATTCGGCCTGCGACGCCAGCCCCTTTTGCGTGACGACACCGACCTCGGTGTCATCGACGGTTGCGGTCGCACGATCGAAGTCGCCGAGCCCGAAGAACAGCAGGTAGGTCGACATCTTCGGCGACGGCGCGAAACGCACCCGCGTGGTGCCGTCGCCGAGATCGGTCTTCTCCGCCGCCGGCATGTTGCTCACCGCCATCTGCGACGAGGGCACGGTGGCCGTCAGGTCGAACGTGGCCTTGTAGTTGGGCTCGTCCCACGACGGGATGAACCGGCGCGCGTCGGAATTCTCGAACTGCGTGTACAGCGCGCGCTTCTTGCCGGCCTTGGTGTCGTAATCGATCGCGAACAGGCCGTTCGCCTGCGTGCCGATCTTGCCGGTGTAGTCCATCGCCAGCTTGTACTGGCCCACCGGCAGCGGCTGCGGAAAGACGAACGTGGCCGTCTGCGCTTCTGCATCGACCTTGACCTGCGGCGCCGGATAGTTGGCACTGCCGGTGACCGACGTCAGCCGCACCGAAGCGAACGTCATGTCCAAGGCTTGCAGGACGATGCTTGCCGTCGGCTGCAGCACGTCCAGCGTGATCGCCACCTTGCCGTCGAAGCTCAGCGATTCCGCGTGCGGCACCACAGCCACGTCGTAATGCGTGGGGCGTACGTCGCGCGGCAGCTGCGTGGTGGCCCTCACTTCAGGTGCGGGCGTAAGAGCCTGCGCTGCAGCCGTCATGGAAACACCGGCGAGCGCCAGCGCGATAGCGGAAACCAGGATACGACGCATGAGATCCTCTCGAAGCCAGCGGCCGACGGTCCGAATGCCACCTTGTATGGTGACGCACCGCGATGATGTGCCATAGCGCCGAAAGTCATGGAGCCGATTCGTCGCGCACGATCGGCGCCAACCGAGCACGACAGACGCGCGTCCTGTGAGGTCGCGTTGCGTCACTTGCAGAGTCAATGCGTCATCACATCAAAAGGCGATCGCGAGGCTTGACATTTTTTGCAATCGTAGAATCGCCACGGGCGATCGCCGATCAAGGTGATACCTGCGCACGGAAATGCGCGGGCAGCCCGCTCCAAATTTTGGCACGCAACTTGCTCCTTCCCACGCACGCCATCATGGAGATGGCGCCAACAGGGAGTTTCAACTTGAAGTATTCGATCCTTTTCGCGGCTTTCGCCGTTGCCGCCGCCTCAGCCACACCTGCTTACGCCGCAACCGAACTCGTCCAGAACACCAACACGGCCACCGCGGTGTGCCAGGGTGCGCAGAAGAACGTTGACAAGCTGCGCAATCGCCCGCTCGGCATCGCCAACGAAAGCGCCCAGCCCGTATTCGTCTCCTGCTCGTTCACGACCAGCAACGACGGCAGCGATGGCACCGCCATCGTCGAGTACTTCGGCGCGTTCTTCACCAACAGCACCGCCGCCGACGCCACGGTGACCTGCACCGGCATCCAGGGCCTGGCCGGCGAACCCGACAACGTCTATGAGAGCCAGAGCGTGACCGTGCTCGCCAACGGCGTCCCGGGTACCCCGACCACCGGCTACATCTTCTTCGGTCGTCCGACTGCGGCCGATCCGCTGTACTACCAGAACGTGGCGATGAGCTGCCAGCTGCCGGCAGGCGTGTCGATCAACGACACCTACGTCGGCTACTACACGGATGACGCGTCCGCCTGATCCGCGCAAGCAGACGCCGGCTCAACGCCGGCGTCTTTTTCTTCATTCCGGACACATCCCCTTGAACCGATCCACCCCCCATTCCCGCCGCGTAGCCGCTCCCGCCATAGCCGTGGCCGTCGTAATCGCCATGATCGCGGGCGCGCTGCTAATCAAACACCGTGGCGCCGACGACTCCGCGCCCGTTGCCGCTGTCGAACCGGCTGCCATCGACCCTGCTCAGGCGACGCCAGCCGCCAGCTTCTCGCAGCCACCTGGCACTGCTGCGCCGATGACACCGGCCGCTCGCCAGGCTGTCGCAGGCATCGTCGCCGCGCGCGCCACGGCGCAGGCCAGCAAGTCGCGCAGCAATGCCCAATTGCGCCAGGCCGTCGGCCAGGCCTATGCCGCCGAACAGCGCGACAGCGCGTGGGCGGCGGCGAAGGAGGACGAACTGCGCAAGATCCTCGCTGGTGCCGGCATGGCCGCGGCCGGCGTCACGGCCGACGACCTGACGATGCAATGCAGAAGCACGCTGTGCGAGACCACCGCGAAGTTTTCCGAAGCCGGTGCGGCCGAAGACTGGGTGCTGGCCTACATGTCCAGTCTCGGCAGTGCGGCGAGCAGTTCGGTTGTTTCCCGCGCAGCGCTTGCCGGTGGCGGTACCAGGCTCACCATCCTCAGCAAGGCGCGCTAGCCCTGCCCTAGTGGTGGTCCTGTTTCGCGCCGCGGTGAACCGGGCGACGCGGCATCATCCCGCGTGCTGCTTCGCCTGATACCAGCGCTGTACTTCCGGCGGCAATAGCGGATCCAGTTCGATCCCCAACGCGGCGTAGGCATCAAGCGTGTCGCGAACCAGCTGCTGCGTCAGCGTCGGGCCCGCCAGGCCATCGAGTTCGTCGACGGACAGCTGCGCGATCGTCCACGCGTACAACTGGTCGCTGCGCGCGGCCAGCGCTGGGCGCAGCCAGGCGCTCAGCGGCGCGTGGATGACGTGGCCGCGATCACGCAGGGTGGAGATCGCTCGCTGCAAAGACTCCGATGCGCCGCGAAACCATTCGGTATGTCCACCGGCCTCGCGACGCACGGTCAGCGGCGCGGGCGCATTGTGTTCGGCCAGCGGCCGGCGCAGTTCCAGTTCGAGGTCGCGCGCATCGCGAATCGTCTCGGTTTCCACCAGCAGCGCGCGATCGAGGTCGAAGAACTCGAACCAGCGGCGGTGCAAGGTCTGCATCCGCGACAAAGGATCGCGCGAGAAGCCGATCTTGCAGTGGTCTTCCCACGTGCACGGCAGGATGTAGACGAAGCAGCGTCCGTCGGTCGACAGGTGCGCGTCCGGATCGGGGTGAAGTTGGTTCACAACTTGGGCTCCGCACACGCGACCAGCGCCTGGAACCGTGGCGGATCGCGACAGGCTGCAACTGTGCACGATCCCACGTTAAACGATCGTGGCACGCCTGTGAGGCGATCCGATTCCCGCACTTTCCGGCTACCATCGTGCGCATCGAGGAGGCGACGCATGACCCAGGGCACCCAGCATTCCGCCGACGACCCACGCAATGCCGACATCCTGATCTCGGTCAACGGCGTGCTCAAGCACCGCAACGAGGCGGTGGTGTCGGTGTTCGACAGTGGCTTCGTGCTTGGTGACGGCGTGTGGGAGGGCTTCCGCATCGTCGGTGGCCAACCGGCCTTCCTCGAGGCGCATCTCGACCGGCTGTACGAAGGCGCGAAAGCGCTGCTGCTCGACATCGGCCTCGACCGCGCGCAGCTCACGCGCGCGATCCACGACACGCTCGACGCCAACGGCATGCACGGCGACGGCGTGCACGTGCGGCTGATGGTCACGCGCGGCGTCAAGCGCACGCCGTACCAGGACCCGCGCGTGACCGTGGGCCCGGCCACCATCGTGATCATCCCCGAATACAAGGCCGCATCGGTCGAGACCGCCGAACGCGGCCTGTCGCTGTTCACCGTGCACGTGCGCCGCGGCTACCCCGACGTGCAGGATCCCAAGCTCAACTCGCACAGCAAGCTCAACTGCATCACCGCCTGCATCCAGGCCTACACCGCCGGCGCCGACGAGGCGCTGATGCTCGACCCGCACGGCTTCGTCGCCACCTGCAATTCCACGCACTTCTTCATCGTGCGCAAGGGCGAGGTCTGGACCTCGACCGGCCAGTATTGCCTCGGCGGCATCACCCGCGGCAATGTCATTGCACTGTGCCGCGACAACGGCATTCCGGTGTTCGAGAAGTCCTTCAGCCTCACCGACGTCTACGGCGCCGACGAGGCCTTCGTCACCGGCACGTTCGCCGGCGTGGTGCCGGTGCATACCATCGACGGACGTCGGATTGGCGATCGCGATGGCGGCGGCGACGCGCGCGGACCGATGGTCGAAAGGCTGCAGGCGTTGTACCAGCAGCTGGTCGCGCGCGACGTCGCCGGCCGCAAGCGTCCAGGCTAAGGCGATGACGCTGCGCATCGCCATGTGGTCGGGACCGCGCAACATCTCCACCGCGATGATGCGCGCCTGGGAGAACCGCGACGACTGCGCGATCAGCGACGAGCCGCTGTACGCGCACTACCTCGCGCACACCGGGCTCGACCATCCGGTGCGCGAAGAAGTCATCGCCGCCGGAGACGCCGACTGGCGCAGCGTGGTCGACGCCCTGCTCGGCCCCGCGCCAGGCAATGCGCCGGTCTGGTACCAGAAGCACATGACCCACCACCTGCTGCCGCACATCGACCACGGCTGGATCGCGCAGCTGCGCAACGTGCTGCTGATCCGCGATCCACGCGAGGTGGTGGCGTCCTACATCAAGTCGCGCGCCACCGTCACCGCCGAAGACATCGGCCTGCCGCAGCAGGTCGCGCTGTACGACGAACTCAGCGCCGCCGGCGCCGCGCCACCGATCATCGACGCCGGCGACTTCCTGCGCGCGCCCGAAGCCCACCTGCGCGCGCTGTGCGAGTGGCTGGGCATCGCCTTCAGCGATCGCATGCTGCATTGGCCCAGGGGCCCGCGCGCCAGCGACGGCATCTGGGCGCCGCACTGGTACGCGCATGTCTGGGAATCGACCGGCTTCGAAGCGCCGGTCGCCCATGAGGTGGTGCTTCCGGCAGAGGCGGCGGTCGTTGCCGAGACTTGCCGCCCGCATTACGAGCGGTTGCATGCGCTGCGCATGGCCGTTGCGGATTGAGTCGACGCGACATTCGCATGGTCCTGCGTTACGGTAAGCATGCATGAGCGAGCGCGAAGCCCCGATACGCGTTTCATTGATCGGCTACGGTTTCGCCGGCCGCACCTTTCATGCGCCGCTGATCCGGGCCGTGCCGGGGTTGTCGCTGGACTTCGTCGCTTCGCGCGATGCCGACAAAGTGCATGCGGACCTGCCGGACGTGGAGGTCATCGACGATCCCGTACGCGCCGCGACCGACCCACGCGCG
Organism: Luteimonas sp.; assembly: GCA_014380115.1. GTDB lineage: Bacteria > Pseudomonadota > Gammaproteobacteria > Xanthomonadales > Xanthomonadaceae > Luteimonas. The sequence goes on from JACMKK010000282.1 coordinate 5,240, forward strand.
GACCTGATCGTCATCGCCTCGCCCAACGACAGCCATGCATCGCTTGCCCGCGCCGCGCTCGTCGCAGGCCGCAATGTCGTGGTCGACAAGCCTTTCACGCTGGCGCTGGCCGAAGCCCGCGAACTCGGCGCATTGGCGCACGAGAACAATTGCCTGCTCTCCGTGTTCCAGAACCGCCGCTGGGACACCGACTACCTTGCGATCAAGCAGGCGCTCGGCGACGGACTGATCGGCGAAGCCATGCACCTCGAATCGCGCATCGACCGCTTCCGGCCGCAGCCGCGGCAGCGTTGGCGCGAACAGGCCGGGCCCGGAAGCGGCGTGCTCTGGGATCTGGGTCCACACCTGGTCGACCAGGCCTTGCAGCTGCTTGGATGGCCCGACACGGTCCAGGCCAGCGTCGCGGTGCAGCGCGAAGGCGCGCAAGCGGACGACTGGGCGCATGTCGTGCTCGGCTTCGGTCGGCGCCGCGCGATCCTGCATGCCGGCATGCTGGCCGCCGGTGGCAGCCACCGTTTTCTCGTGCACGGCACGCGCGGCAGCGCGATCAAGCGACAAGCCGATCCGCAGGAGGCGCAGCTGATCGCGGGGCTGCGTCCCGGCGACGCGCAGTGGGGTGTCGATGACGATGACCTCTTCGTGTACGACGACGCAGGCGCCGCGCGTCGCGTGGCCGTGCCGCGCGGCGACCAGTCGCGCTATTACGCCGCGATCCGCGATGCGCTGCTCGGGCGCGGCGAGAATCCGGTGCCGCCTGCGCAGGCGATCGCGGTGATGGCGGTGCTCGAAGCGGCCATCGTGTCGGCGCGCGAAGGGCGTGTCGTTGCGCCGGATTTCCAGGTGGTTTGAGCGCAACACAGCCCGCCTCCGGCAGGATCAGGCCGGGATGGTGAGGGACATCGCGTTGTCCGCTTCACCGCGCGCCTGTCGTTGACAACGGTATGCAGCTGCGCATGCGCGCGCCGCACGGGTGCATGCGCATCCGGACTCCCCCGCTACCGGACCTGTTCCAGGGAACATCGATGATCGAATTCGACAAGGGCCCGACGCAGCCCTTCGCCAAATTGTTCGCGGCCTGCCCGGACTACGGCGATCTCAAGCAGCACTTCTGGTACGACTGGGGACCGATCTTCTACCGCGGACGCCTCGACGGCAGCGCCAAGGTGCTGTGCGTCGCATCGGATCCCGGCGCGACCGAACGCATCGCCGGCCGCACGCTGGTCGGCGATGCCGGGCAACGCGTGCAGGGATTCCTCACCAAGCTCGGCCTCACCCGCGCCTATCTCTGCCTCAACGCGTTTTCCTATGCGCTGATTCCGGGACAGGCCGGCCAGGGCGACAACGTCCTGACGCAACCCGCGCAACTGGCGTGGCGCAATCGCCTGTTCGATCGTGTGCACCGGCCCGCGCTGCAGGCGATCGTCGCCTTCGGCGCGCAGGCGCAACGCGCCATCGACCTGTGGCCCGGCAAGGGCGCCACGCCGGTGATCGAGGTGCCGCATCCGAGCAGCCACGACGAAGCCGTGCTGCTCACGCGCTGGCGTGCCGCCATCGTGCAGCTGCGCGGCATCGTCACCCCTGATGACGACGGCGACGCGACTGGGCCTAACTACGGTCAGACATTCCGCGAAAGCGACCACGCGGCGATTCCTGCGCGCGACCTCCCCTTCGGCGTACCCGCCTTCCTCGGCAACGACGCCTCGGGCCGCGCGCTGTCTCCGCCACGGCGCAGCAGCGTGTCGCGTCCGCAGCCGGACGATCGCCACACGCTGGTGTGGGTCGCTCCCAAGGCCTGAACGGTGGCCAAGCCATCCCTGCTCGCGCTGCGCGGCCGCATCGTCACGATGGACGCGCACGACACTGTGTTGAAGGACGGCATCGTCTACGTCGCGGACAGCCGCATCGTCGCCATCGCCGCCGCGCGCGCGCCGGCGCCGGATGCGTTCGCGAACGTCGCGGTGCTCGATACGAAAGGCACGCTGTATCCGGGCCTGATCGACCTGCACAATCATCTGAGCTACAACGCGCTGCCGCTATGGAAGGTGCCGCAGCGCTACACCAATCGCGACACCTGGGCGCGCCATCCGGATTACCGCCGCCTCATCAGCGGACCGATGAACGTGCTCGGGCAGACCAAGGGCTATCCCGAAGCGATCGCGCGTTATGCCGAATGCAAATGTCTGCTCGGCGGTGTCACCACCACGCAGGGCATTGCGCTGTTCAGCAACGCCGGCATCCGCCGCTACTACCGCGGCTTGTTGCGCAACGTGGAAATCTCCGACGGACCGGAACTGCCGGCAGCCGATGCGAAGATCGGCGACGTCGTCGCCAAGGATGCGAAGAAGTTCCTCGCCCAGCTCAAGCGCAGCAGCTGCCTGCTGCTGCACCTCAGCGAGGGCAGCGACCAGCGCGCGCGCGATCATTTCGACTCGCTGAAGCTCGGTCGCGGCAAGGTAGCGATTACGGCGGCGCTCGCCGGCATCCACTGCGTCGGGCTCAAGCGCGTCGACTTCAAGCTGCTGGCCAAGCATCGCGGCGCGATGGTCTGGTCCCCGCTCAGCAACCTGCTGCTGTATGGGCAGACCGCCGACATCGGCGCGGCCAAGGCGGAAAAGGTGCTGATCGGCCTCGGCTCGGACTGGTCGCCCAGCGGCAGCAAGAACCTGCTCGGCGAACTCAAGGCGGCCTTTGCCTGGAGCAAGCGCGCCGGCAATCCGTTCACGGCGAAAGACATCGTGGCAATGGCCACGCGCAACGCCGCGCGCATCCTGAAGTGGGAGCAAGGCGTCGGCTCGCTCGAAGCCGGCAAGCGCGCCGACCTGGTGGTGGTGCGCGGCAACGCCGGCAACGCCTATCTGCAGCTGATCCGCGCCAGGGAAACGGACATCTCACTGGTCGTGGTCGACGGCGTGCGTCGTTGCGGATTGCCGAAGCTCATGCCAGCCAAGGGCGCGCATCTGGAAGACTGGACCATCGGCCGGCAGCGCCGGCGACTCGACCTGCGCGGCGCCGACATGGATCCGCTCACCGCCGGATTGAGCCTGCGCCAGGCCGCCACGCGACTCAAGAAAGGGCTCAAGACGCTCAAGAAGCTGGCGAAGGCGCTGGAGCGCCCGAACAGGAACACACTCGCGCGTGCAGGCGCGGCGCCACGCTGGTTCCTCGAACTCGATCACGATGAACCGCCGGGCATTTCCATCCGTCCGCGCTTCGACGACCAGCCCGATGCCCCGGAGAAAGTCTCCGCGATGCTGCTCACCGCCTTGTCCGTGCCACTGTCGCAACTGCTCGGCCCGATCAAGCTCGATCCGCTCGG
>JACMKK010000283.1 GCA_014380115.1 Luteimonas sp.
CGCTTGATCTCGGCGGCGCGCGACAACATCGCGTAGGTCTTGCCGACACCGGGCGCGGCGCCCAGGAACACCTTCAGCTGCCCGCCGCGCTCGCGGTTGAGTTCGTCGAGCAGGGCATCGGCCTGGGATTCGCGCGGGTCGGTCATGGAGTCATTGTGCGTCGGATGGCGCCATTGCGCTGGCTGAATTCATCGTGCGCGATTCCCTTGCTCGTCATCCCGGTGCAAGCGGGGACCCGGTGCGTTCGCCTACGCTCGTCATCCCAGCTTTCGCTGGGATGACGGCAAAGACCCAGCATCACTTCATCGCGTCCAACGCGAGATTCAACTCCAGCACATTGACCCGCGGCTGCCCGAACACACCGAACTGCGGCGCCTCGGTGTGCTGTGCGATCAGCTGTTCGACGCGTGCCGCATCGAGTCCGCGTGCCTTGGCCACGCGTGCCGCCTGCACGCGCGCGCCCTGCGGCGTGACGTGCGGATCGAGCCCGCCGCCGGACTGGGTGATCAGCTCGATCGGCACCGCTTCCGATGCGATGCCCTCGCGCACTGCGACGGCGGCGCGTGCCTCGTCGATGCGCTTGCGCAGGTCGGGATTGGTGCGCGCCTGGTTGCTGCCGGCAGCGGCCATCGGGTCGTAGCCGGGACCGCTCGGACGCGCCTGGAAGTAACCGTCGGCCACGAACGGTTGCGGGATCAGCGCCGAACCGACCGCCTTGCCGTCGCGTTCGATGATGCTGCCGGTGGCCTGGTGCGGAAACAGCACGCGGCCCAGGCCGGCGCCGGCCAGCGAGTACAGCAGGCCCATCACCAGCAGCGTGACCACGGCGAGCCCGATCGAGGCGCGCAGGTTGCCGGTGTCGTGGAGGGTCTGATTCGTTGCATTCATGTCAGTGTCCTTGCGATCGCGATCGTCATGGTGTTGCCGTCCTCTCGTTGCTTCACGCGCCGATGCTCGCCGCCAGCAGCAAGTCGATCACCTTGATGCCGATGAAAGGCAGCATGACGCCGCCGACGCCATAGATCAGCATGTTCCGGCGCAGCAGCGACACGGCGCTGGCGGGCTTGAAGCGCACGCCGCGCAGCGCCAGCGGGATCAACGCGGGGATGATCAGAGCGTTGAAGATCAGCGCCGACAGCACCGCGTTGGCCGGACTCGACAGCTGCATCACGTTGAGCGCCGCCATCGACGGAATCGCCGCGGCGAAGATCGCCGGCAGGATCGCGAAGTACTTCGATACGTCGTTGGCCAGCGAAAACGTGGTCAGCGCACCGCGCGTGATCAGCTGCTGCTTGCCGATCTCCACCACCGCCAGCAACTTGGCCGGATCGGAATCGAGGTCGACCATGTTGCCGGCTTCCTTCGCCGCCTGCGTGCCGGAATTCATCGCCAGGCCGATATCGGCCTGCGCCAGCGCCGGCGCGTCGTTGGTGCCGTCGCCGACCATCGCCACCAGCCGGCCCTGCGCCTGTTCGCTGCGGATGCGTGCCAGCTTGTCCTCGGGCGTGGCTTCGGCGATGTAGTCGTCGACGCCGGCTTCGGCGGCGATGGCCGCGGCGGTCAGCGGGTTGTCGCCGGTGATCATGACCGTGCGCACGCCCATCGCCCGCAGCCGCGCGAAGCGCTCACCGACGCCGTGCTTGACGACGTCGGACAGTTCGACCACGCCGAGCACGTACCTGCCTTCGGCCACCACCAGCGGCGTGGCGCCACCGCGCGCGACCTGGTCGATGCGTGCGGCGAGTTCCGGCGTGGTCACACCGCCGAGCGCCTGCGCGTACTTCACGATCGCATCGCCGGCACCCTTGCGGATCGCGCGCACGCTGCCGTCGTCGTTGGGCAGGTCGACGCCGGACATGCGCGTCTGCGCGGTGAACTGCAGGTAGTTGGCCTGTTCCGGGTCTGCGACGTTGCTGCCCTGCTCGCGCGCC
>JACMKK010000027.1 GCA_014380115.1 Luteimonas sp.
AGGCGGCCCGCGCGCTGACCGATGCGGTGCGCGCGCTTGGCCTCGATGCCTTGCCGTGGAGCGAGGCGCTGCGGCAATGGCGCGCCCGCGTGCAAAGCTTGCGCGGCTGGATGCCGGAACTCGCTCTGCCGGACCTGTCCGACGCTGCGCTCGTGCAGACGCTCGACGCGTGGTTGCTGCCTGCGTTCGCCGGCAAGACGCGGCTCGATGCGCTCGATGAGCAGACCTTCGCCGAAGCGCTCAAGTCGCTGCTCGACTGGCCGCGGCGGCAACGCATCGAGCAGCTCGCACCCGCGCGCATCGTGGTGCCGTCCGGCCAGGAGCGACGCATCGAATACGCCATGGACGACGGCGACGACGACCCGGTGCTGGCGGTGAAGCTGCAGGAACTGTTCGGCCTCGCCGACACCCCGCGCATCGCCGACGGGCGCGTGCCGCTGACGCTGCACCTGTTGTCGCCGGCCGGACGGCCATTGCAGGTCACGCAGGACCTGCGCGGCTTCTGGGAGCGGACCTATCCGGAGGTACGCAAGGAGATGAAAGGCCGTTATCCGAAGCATCCGTGGCCCGACGACCCCTGGAACGCCACGCCGACGCATCGCGCCAAGCCGCGGGTCTAGCAATGACTTGAGAACCTGGATGCTTGGAACAATGTCACTACCGCAGGGTGTCGGACCGCTTTCAGCACGAGGCAAGTGAATGCGCACACCCCTCTGTCCATGCGATTCCGGCAAGCCTTATGCGAGTTGCTGCCATCCGTTGCACGCAGGCGTAGCGGCCGTCACCGCAGAACAACTCATGCGCTCGCGCTACAGCGCGTATGTCGTCGGCGACCGTGACTATCTGCTCGCCACCTGGCATGCCACGACGCGACCGCAGATGCTGACGCTGGACGATGCACAGACCACGCGATGGCTGGGCCTGAGCGTGAAGCGCCACGTGGAAACCGGGCCCGACCACGCCGTGGTCGAGTTCGTCGCTCGCTACCGCAGTGGCGGAGCGCCGGCGATACGGTTGCACGAGGTCAGCAGATTCATCCGCGACCACGGTCGTTGGTACTACGTGGATGGCGAGTTTCCCGCACGATGAGGACGCGCCCGCGTCTCCGAATCACTCGCCGCCGGCGAACAACGCGTCCGCGCGCTGGAACAGGATCCAGCTGGTGGCGATGAACTTGTCGCCGTGTAGCGGCCGGTTGCCGCGATGGGTATGCGTGAACGCGGTCGGCGCGATCAGCAGGCTGCCGGTGCGCGGCACGATCGCGCGCTGCTGGAACAGGAACTCGGTTTCGCCTTCGTCGAAATCCTCGTTGAGGTAGATCGTCCACAGCAGGTGCCGATGCAGCGTCTCGGCCGCGGCATCCTTCGGATACAGCTCGCAGTGCCAGTAGGGGTAACCGCCCTCGCCGGCGCGATACCACTGCAGGTTGATCGCGCCGGGCCGCAGGCAGGTGCGCACGAGCTCGCCCAGCGCCGCATCCTCCATCGCGGCCAGATCCGCTCCCGTCAACTGGCGCGGCCGTCCGGAGGCGTCGGTCTGCTGCAGCATCAGCGGCGCGATCAGCGCCTGCGGATAGCGACGCAGGTAGGCGAGCACACCGCCGTACACGGCGACATTCAAGGCCTGTTCGACATCCGCCCAGTCGGCGCGGCCGGTGATCTGCAGGTCGCGGCTGTGCTTGAGCTCCGGACGCACGCCGCCGCCGACGCGGCCGGGTTGCAGCGCGTCGCTAAGCCGCATGCGCTGCACGATCGCCGCGCACTCGCCTGCATCGAGCAGGCCGGGCATGCAGTGGATGAAGTCGGGAGACGCCGTGGACGTCATGCTGCTTCTTCGAATTGCGCCGGTGGAGCGGCTATCGTCGCATGCCGCTGACGATGGAAACGAACCCCCTCGCAGGAGACCGCAACGCGCATCATCGCCCTCGATACCGCCATCGCCGCGCAGGGCCGACATCTGGCGAGCGATGACCCGCGTTCAGACGTCCCCGTCGCTGGCCCAGCCCTCGCCGCTGCCGCGATGGAGCACGCGGTCGTCGTCGCGCACGTCGCCGGCAGGCACCGAATCCTGCGTCGCCAGCCGCGCATAGATCGGCGTGAAGTCGGGATCGGTCGCTTCCATCAACTGCTCGAAGCTGTCGATGACGAAGTAGGTCTTCTGGTAGGTATCGATGCGGTAGCGCGTGCGCATGATGCGTTCGAGGTCGAAGCCGATGCGGTTGGGCGCGTCGCTCTCCAGGCAATGAATGCTCTCGCCCTTCGACGAGACGATGCCGCTGCCGTAGATGCGCAGGCCGTCCTTCTGCTGGATCAGGCCGAACTCGACCGTGTACCAGTACAGGCGCGTCAGGTTCTGCAAGGCGTGCTCGCCGATGCCGTGCGCCTTGACGCCGCCGCGGCCGTAGCTGGCCATGTAGTCGGCGAACAACGGGTTCATCAGCAGCGGCACGTGGCCGAACAGGTCGTGGAACAGGTCCGGCTCGCTGATGTAGTCGATCTGCTCGGGCTTGCGGATCCACCACGTCACCGGAAAGCGGCGATTGGCGAGATGGTCGAAGAACACCAGCTCCGGCAGCAGGCCCTCGACGCCGATGATTTCCCAGCCGGTCGCATCGCGCATGACGCGGTTGAGGTCAGTAAATTTGGGGATGCGATCGGGGGTCATGCCCATCGCGTCTTGCGCGACGAGGAACTCGTCGCTGGCGCGGCCGACCAGGATCTCGCGCTGGCGTTCATAGAGCTGGCGCCAGACATCGTGGTCGGTGGCGCTGTAATCGGCCCACGGCTGCTCGACCACGCCGGTGGCGTACACCGGCACAGAGCCCTTGTCGGTCTGCAGGTTTTCGACGCGGCGCGGCTGGCTGTTCATGGGTCCGATGTTACGCCAGGCCCGTGATCATTGCGCCGGCGTTCCCTTAGCGAATTTTTCACCGAAGAAATCGCCCGTGTTCCAGCGCGGCCGCTCCCTGGCGTCGCCGACCAGCACGCCAATCCGTGCGTTGAGCCTGGCGAGGCGCGCGGCGTCGCCGTACTGGATCGGCTGCGAGACGTCGTCGCAGGGCTGGTGGTAGCAGTTGCGCAGGAAATCGCGCAGCGCGGCCTTCGGATCGGGCCCCTTGCCGGCCGCGGCCACGCCGCCATCCAGGTACACCGCCGGAATGCCGGCGCGGATGAAGGCGTACTGGTCGCTGCGCACGAACACCACTTCCTCCGGGAACGGATCGGGCGACAGCGCGACACCGGTTTCCTTGGCCGCGGCCGCCATCGCCGGCTGCAGCGTCGAATGCTCGACGCCGATCGGCACCACGTCGCGGGTCGGCGCCAGCAGCACCGGCATGTCCATGTTGATATTGGCGACCAGCGCACCGTTCGGCGCGGTCGGATGCGTCGCGAACCATTCCGCACCGAGCAGGCCTTTTTCCTCGGCGGTCAGCGCGACGAACAGCAACGAACGCTTCGGCCGCGGCTTGGTTGCGGCGAGTTCACGTGCGGCTTCGAGCATGATCGACACGCCGAGCGCATTGTCGAGGGCACCGTTGTAGATCCTGTCGCCCTTGACCGGCGCGCCGGTGCCGAGGTGATCGAGGTGCGCGGTATAGACGATGGACTCGGTGCCGAGCTTCGCATCCGAACCGGCCAGCTTCGCGACCACGTTGCGCGACTGCGCCGGCTCGATCCTGGTGCGTCCTGCGAGCGTGATCGTGCCGGGCAGCGCGAATGGCTTCAGCGTGCCGGCCTCGGCGGCATCGAACAGTTGCGCGGCGGTCTGCGGGCCGTCGGCGAAGACCAGGTCGGCGGCCGATGCGGCGACGTAGGCGATGGCCTGCAGCTGCGGGAACGTGTCGATGCCCTTGCCGTCGGCGCCGCGCAGGCGCATGCCGGGCTTGTCCCAACTCTCGCTGCTGCGCGACCACGGCTGGCGCGCCTCGTCCTCGGCGGTGTTGACGTAGACCACGCCGACCGCGCCGCGCTCGACCAGCGCGCGCAGTTTTTCGCGGCTGGAGGCGTAGAAGGCGCGGCGATCGTTGTCGAAGCGTTCCGGCGCGCCGCTGAAGACGACGGCGATCTTGCCCTGCAGGTCGACCCCGGCGAAGTCGTCGTGCTGCAACTCCGGCGCGTGCACGCCCTGGCCGACGAAGACCGCCGGCGCGGTCAGCGCGTGCACGGCGGCGTTGTAGTTCTGCGAAGGCAGGTACTGGTCCTTGAAGCGCAGCGCGATCGTGCGCCCGCCGCGGACGATCTCGAACTTCGCGCCCGCCTGCTCGCGCGTTGCCTTGAGCAACGGCACCTGCTGGAAGAACGTGCCGCCGTCGCCGGCGGGCTGCAGCCCGATCTGCGCATAGCGCTTGGCGACGTAGTCCGCGGCGAGGTCGTAGCCGCGCGTGCCGGTCTCGCGACCTTCCAGCTTGTCGTCGGCCAGGAAGCGGACGTCGGCTTCGATGCGTTGCGCGGCGGCCGGATCGGCGGTCGTGGATGCAGGCGCGGGAGAGCGTTCGCAGCCGGCCAGCGCAAGCAGGGCCATGAGGGCAGCGGCGGGCATGGCGACAGCGCGCATCGGGTCACTCCGGGACGACGAAAGCCGCGACGCTAGCACCGCAGTGCGCCGGCGACAAACGCCCCACATCGGCGACTATGCTCGGCACGTCACGCTCGAGTCGCCGCCATGACCAGCCATCCCGTTGCACGTCACCCCGTTGTGCAGCCGCCGACACGCAAGGAAGCGATGGCGCTGACAGCGGTCGTCGTCGCCGCGCTGCTCTGGTCCGGCATCGTCGCGAGCGATCGCCTGACCTGGTTCCTGGAAGTGGTGTGGATCCTGCTGGCCTTGCCGCTGCTGGTCGCCAACTGGCGCCGCTTCCCGCTGACACGGCTGCTGTGCTGGTTGCTGGCCGCGCATGCGCTGGTGCTGATCCACGGCGGGACGTACACCTACGCGCAGACGCCGCTCGGATTCGGCTTGCGCGACCTCGGCAACGCACTGGGTATGGACGTGGTGCGCAATCCCTGGGATCGCGTCGGCCATGTCATGCAGGGCTTCGTGCCCGCGATCCTGGCGCGCGAGTTGCTGCTGCGCCTGACGCCGCTGCAGCGCGGCGGCTGGCTGGTCTACCTGGTGCTGGCCGCGTGCCTGAGCTTCAGCGCGCTGTTCGAACTGATCGAATGGTGGGCCGCACTCGCCTTCGGCGCCGACGCCGATGCCTTCCTCGCCACGCAAGGCGACCAGTGGGACACGCAATGGGACATGTTCCTGTGCCTGTGCGGCGCGATGTTGTCGTTGCTGCTGTGGTCGCGGCTGCATGACCGCCAGCTTGGCGCGCGTGCCGCCTGAGGCTCGCCGCCGCGCTATTTCGGCGGCTTGGCATCCAGGTACAGACGACCGATCGCGCGCGCCGTCGCATACGGCTCGGGGTCGTTGCGGTTGGTCAGCACGATCACGGTGAGGCGCCGCTGCGGCCAACGCACGATCACGTTGCGGAAGCCGATCGTCTCGCCGGAATGCCACAGCATGTCGCCATGGACGCGCCAGCCGTAGCCATAGCCGTCGACATCAGGCTCATCCGTCTTCGTATGCACCGCGAAAGCGAGTTCGCGCGACGCTGCATCGAGCAGGCGGTCGTCATACAGCGCCGCATCCCACTTCGCCAGGTCGTCGATCGACGAGTAGATGCCGCCGTCGCCGAGCACCGCGCTCGTCGAACTCTGGTCGGTGCGTCGCCAGGCGCCGTCCTCGAAACTGTAGCCGTAGGCGCGGTCGGAGACCGTCGAGTTGCCGTCTTCGTAGGCGACCGTGTGGGTCATGCCGAGCGGCAGGAAGATGCGCTCGCGCAGGAACGTCGCGAAGTTCTTGCCGGAGGCCTTGCCGACGACCAGCGCCAGCAGTGCGTAGCCGCTGTTGCTGTAGCGATAGTCGCTACCTGGCGCGAAGTAGAGCCGGTCCTGTGTTTCCAGCAGGCCCAGCACGTCGCTGTCGTGGACCTGTGTGGTCGCCTCGGGCGCCATCAGGTCTTCGTAATCGACCAGGCCGGAGGTGTGCGTGAGCAGGTGACGCAGCGTGATCGGAGCGGTCGCCGCGGGCAGCGAGGGCAGCCACCGGCGCAACGGGTCATCGAGCTCGAGCCTGCCGTCCTCGGCCAACAGTAATACGGCGGCGGCGGTGAACTGCTTGGTGACCGACGCCAGCCGATAGTTGCTGCGCGGCGCGGCGCGTACGTGGCCTTCGAGATCGGCATAGCCATAACTGCGCCGCACCACGGGCTCGCCGTCGCGGGCCACGAGCACCGACGCGCCCGGCCCGTCGCCGTCGTAGTCGCGCAGCAACGCGTCGATCGATGCCTGCATCGGGTCGCCTCCGGTCGCGCAGCCGGCGAGAGAGGCGCCGAGGCAGACGCCTGCGAGGATCGTTGCGGCACGCATGCGGAGATTGTAGGCCGCGCCGAGGTGCTCGGCGCCTGACGAGGATAAGCTGCGTATCATGAATCGCGCGGCGGGAACCGCAGCACCGTGCCGCGCTCTTCCGGCGCACGCTGCCACAGCACAGGCACTTCGCGCGGCGAGTCCGGTTCGAACTGTTCGCGTTCGATGCGCGCGGCCTCGGCGGCGAGTTCTTCCTCCAGCTCCCAGCTGTACTTCTTGCGCGGCGACAACGGATCGCTGCGCCGGAACAGGAACGCCGATACGACGCCGCCGAACGCGCCACCCAGATGCGCCTGCCACGACACGCCGGGCTCCTGCGGCAGGACCGTCAGCAGCATGCCGCCGTACAGCAGGAACGCGATCATCGCCGCGGCGATCGCGGGACGATCGCGACGCAGCAGTCCGAGTGTGAACACCAGGAACATCAGCCCGTGGGTGACGCCGCTGGCGCCGAGGTGATGCGTGCCGGCCACGCCCAGCAGCCACGCGCCGAGCCCGGAGCCAAGCCACAACAGCGGCAGCGCGCGCAAGGTCGCACGCGGATAGACGCTGCCGGCCAGCGTGCCGAGCAGCAGCAGCGAGACGGCATTGGCACCGAGATGCTCCAGCGAGCCGTGCAGCAGCGGCGCCGTGAGGAGGGCCGGCAGGCCTGCGAAGTCGTGCGGCGCGATGGCCCACGGACGCCAGTCGACGGCGCCTTGCGTCGCGAACGCCGCGACCAGCAGCAGTACGAACGCCAGGCTGGCGTTCAAGGCGCGCAGCAGCCGGCGGCGATCGGCGCTGCGCTGCGCGGGCGTGTCCGGCGGGATTTCTGGGGAAGGCAGGTGCATGGCCATCGACTTGGCGGCGGAACGGCAGGAAGCAAGTGCCCGGTCATCTTGCGCCGGGCGGACGGAGCTTTTCCTTCTCCCCGCTCCGCGGGGAGAAGGTGCCGAAGGCGGATGAGGGGCGAGCGGAGCGAGAACACCTGATCAACTCACACCGTTCCACGCCAGGATACTCACCCCTCACCCGGCGCTGCGCGCCACCCTCTCCCCGCTGCGCGGGGCGAGGGAAGCGGCCCCGTAGAATGGCCCGCATGACCGACGCGATCCCCACCATCCGCCTCAAGAACGCCTGGCGCTCCTCGCACCCATGGATTTTCCAGAAGCTGGTCGAGAAACCGGAGCAGCGCCCCAAGCCCGGCAGCATCGTCGACGTGGTCGGCATCGATGGCGAATGGATCGGCCGCGGCTTCTACAACGGCCACTCGCGCATCGCCATTCGCATCCTCGAGACCGATCCCGGCAGCGCCGTCGACGCCGCCTGGTTCGCGCGCAAGATCGCAGCAGCGGTCTCGCTGCGCCGCGACGTGCTGAAGCTCGATGAGGTCTCCAACGCCTGGCGCGTGGTGCATGCCGAGGGCGACGGCCTGTCCGGGCTGGTGGTGGATCGCTATGCCGACCTGATCGTGGTCGAGTTCTTCAGCGCCGGCATGTTCCGCCACCGCGAATGGATCTACGACGCGCTCAAGCAGCAGTTTCCCGGCGCGCGCTTCTACAGCTTCGCCGAGGAACACGTGCAGAAGCAGGAAAGCTTTGACTTCAGAGGCACCGAACCGCCGGCGCCAAGCATCATCAGCGAATACGGCGTGAAGTTCAGAGCCGATCCGGCCGGCGCGCACAAGACCGGGTTCTTCGCCGACCAGCGCGAGAATCGCGAATGGCTGTCGCACCAGGTCGCCGGCAAGCGCGTGCTCGACCTGTGCTGCAACACCGGCGGCTTCGCCGTCTACGCCAAGGTGCGCGGTGCCGACGAAGTAGTCGGCGTCGACATCGACGAGGACGTGATCAGCATCGCCAAGGGCAACGCCAAGCTCAACGACGTGCGGCTGAAATTCGTGCAGGCCGACATCTTTCCGTGGCTGCGCGATGCCGGCAATGCGAAAGACCTCTACGACGTGGTCATCCTCGATCCGGCGAAGATGACGCGCGACCGCGAGCAGGTGATTCCGGCGCTCAAGAAATACCTCGACATGAACAAGCTCGCGCTCGGCGTGGTCAAGCCGGGTGGATTGTTCGCGACGTTCTCGTGCACCGGACTGGTCAGCGAGGAGCAGTTCCTCGACATGCTGCGGCGCGCGGCGTACTACGCCAATCGCACGATCCAGATCCTGAAGGTCTCCGGCGCCGGCGCCGACCATCCGTTCATGGCGCACGTGCAGGAGTCGCGTTACCTCAAGGCGGTGTTCTGTCGCGTGCTGGATTGAATGCCGCGTTCAAGGCTTTCCGGCGCTCTAATCCATGACGAGCGAGTAGTTGCCCCCTTTGAAAAAGGCGGCGGGCAGCCGCGTAGCGGTTGACCGGGGGATTTGCTCTTTGTCACCTAGCCGAAAAGCCATGGAGCAACAGCAAATCCCCCTCGATCCCCCTTTTTCAAAGGGGGAGGCAAAGCGGAATCAAGCGTCCTGCGCGCGCCCCAGCAGACTGTTGCGACGCCCGTAGGCGAGATAGGCGATCACACCGAGTCCGTTCCACACCAGGAACCACAGCTGCGTGCGCTGCGGCAGGCTCCAGAACAGGTACAGGCAGCCGAAGATCGCGATCGGCCCCACCACCCAGGCCAGCGGCGTGCGGAACAGGCGCTTGCGGTTCGGCTCGCGCTTGCGCAACACCAGCAGGCACACCGACACCGCGATGAACGCCGCCAGCGTGCCGGCATTGGCGAGCGCGGCAATTTCATCGAGGCGCGCGACGCCCGCAAGCGCAGCCACCAGGACCGCGGTGAACAGCGTCGTCTTGATCGGCGTGCCGGTGCGCGGACTGACTTTCGACAAGCCGCGCGGCAGCAACCCGTCGCGCGACATCACGAAGAAGATGCGGCTCTGTCCATAGAAGAACGCCAGCAGCACCGTCGGCAACGCCACGACCGCAGCACCCGAGACGATGCCTGCCGCGGTGCCTTGGCCGAGTTCGCGCATGATCAGCGCCAGCGGTGCCGGGCTCTGCGCGAACAGGGTGTAACTCAGCGCGCCGACCGCAGTCAGCGCTACCACCATGTAGATGATCGTGCAGCCGACCATCGAGCCGATGATCCCGATCGACAGGTCGCGTTCGGGATTCTTGGTTTCCTCCGCTGCGGTGGAGATCGCATCGAAGCCGTAGAAGGCGAAGAAGATGATCGCGGCCGCGGCCATCACGCCGCGCTCGATGCCGTCGGCGCCCATCGATTTGACGAAGCCGAATGGCATGAACGGATCGAGCTTGGCGGCGTCGAAATGCGGCAGTGCGATCGCGACGAACACGCCGAGCGCGATGATCTTCACCGCCACGAGGGCCGCGTTGAGCGTGGCGCTTTCACGCGTGCCGACCATCAGCACGCCGGCGACCACGAACACGATGAGCACCGCGGGCAGGTTGACGATGCCGCCGGCATGCGGTCCTCCGGCCAGCGCGGCGGGAATCTGCACGCCGATGCCGGCGAGGAACTCCACCACCGAGCCGGACCAGCCGACCGCGACGGCGCTGACGACAAGCGAGTATTCGAGGATCAGGCTCCAGCCTACGATCCAGGCGATGCTCTCGCCGAGCACGATATAGCTATAGGTGTAGGCGCTGCCCGCGGCCGGCATCATCGTCGCCATCTCCGCGTACGCCAGCGCAGCGCAGGCGCAGACCAGGCCCGCGACCGCGAACGACAGCAGCACCGCAGGTCCGGCCAGGTTCGCACCGACGCCGATCAGCGTGTAGATGCCGGTGCCGACGATCGCGCCGATGCCGAGCGCGATCAGGTGCGGCCAGCTCAGCGTCCGCTTCAGCTGCCGGCCCTCTTCGTGGTCGGTGACGCGGTCGATCGATTTACGCCGGAGCCAGGTCTGCATCGGAGGCCTCGTGTACGGGTGGTGGGCACAAGGCGCACATAGTGGGGCAACGCGGTGCAACATTGCCATCGGGCAGGCGCGCGCGATCGAGCTGCATCAGCAGCAGTCGCGCTCGCTGTCGCGATCTCCGATACGACTTCCGTGCATGGCCTAGACGCCAGGGATGTAAGGCCCCTTGACCTCGCCCCAGCCCCAGCGCGGCATCGGCGCGTCCGCATCGACCTGCGCACCCGATTGCGAATTGAGCACCGCCAGCCGCGACCCCCATTCCAGGTAACCGACCAGCGCCGAGCGGAATTCGGGATCGCCCGGCAATGCCAGTTCGTCGGCGGTATCGAGCAGCAACGCCACCCATTCGCGACGCTGCACCTGGCTGAGGTGCCGATCCAGGTGCTGCCGGATCATGTGCGGATGTCCGCCGTGCGCCGCCGAATACTCGGCGGGACCGCCCAGCACTTCGGCCAGGAACGCCGCGACGTGCTGCGGATGCTCGCCATCCATGTGTGCGAAGACCGGCGCCAGGATCGCGTTGTCGCGGACGCGTTCGTAGAAGCGTCCGGTCAGGCGTTCGAGCGCAGCGATGCCGCCGAGCCAGTCGTACAGGGTAGGGGTGGATGCGCTCATCGCGTCATGGTGCCACGCGACACCGATCCGATCACTCGTTGGATCGGTGCCCGTAACTGAGCACGCGCGTGATCTGCCACGTGCCGCCCTGGTTGCGCCACACGATCACGAAGTCGGCCATGCCTTCGCACTTGCCCGATGCGAACTGGCAGAAGCGATGCACGCCTTGCTCGATGGCCCCGAAATCCTTGATCGGATAGACCTTCAGGCTGCCGGCCACGAGTTCGCGGCTGAACTTTCCGCACACATTCTTCTCGACGCCCGCGATCATCGCCTCGCGCGTCCAGGTCACGCCGCCTTTGTCGTGGTAGAACTCGACGTCGGGCGCGAAATAGCCGGCGTGCTACTGCAGCCGGCCCGGCGCATCGCAATGGTTGAACGCGTCGAACACGGCGGTGTCGAGTGCGGAGATCGTGCCGAGCAAGGGATCCGCCGAAGGAGCGGCCGATGGCGCAGAGCC
>JACMKK010000284.1 GCA_014380115.1 Luteimonas sp.
GCTGGCGGCACTCAATGCCTTCCTGCGGGCGAACCACGCGGAACACGCGCAGACAACCGCGCGCGACGCCTTCGCCCGCATCGTCGGCGATCCGTCCGCGCTGGGCCACGGGCGCTACGTCATCACGCTCGACACCGACACCCAGCTGCCGCGCGACGCCGCGCGCGAGCTGGTCGGCACCCTCGCCCACCCGCTGAACCGCGCGCGCTTCGACGAGCGCCGCCGCATCGTCACCCGCGGCTACGGCATCCTGCAGCCGCGCGTCGGCATTAGCATGAGCGGCCAGCGCCGCTCGCGTTACGCCAGCCTGTACGGCAGTGAGCCCGGCATCGACCCGTACACGCGCGCGGTGTCGGACGTGTACCAGGACCTGTTCGGCGAAGGCTCGTTCGTCGGCAAGGGCATCTACGACATCGACGCCTTCGAATATGCGCTGGGCGGGCGCATGCCGGAGAACCGCATCCTCAGCCACGACCTGCTCGAAGGCTGCTACGCACGCGCCGGCCTGGTCAGTGACGTGCAGTTGTACGAGGACTACCCGGCGCGCTACGCGCTCGACGTCAAGCGTCGCCATCGCTGGATTCGCGGCGACTGGCAACTATTGCCCTGGCTTCTGCTGCGCACGCCGCGCCCGCGTCAGCAGAAACCGCGCGAGCGCAACCCGCTATCGATGCTCTCGCGCGGCAAGCTGATCGACAACCTGCGCCGCAGCCTCGTCCCCGCCGCCCTGACGGTACTGCTGGTGCTCGGTTGGGCACTGTCCCCCGCTCCGTTGGCGTGGACGCTATGGCTATTGGCGATCCTGTTGATCCCGCCTTTCCTCTCTTCGTTGATGGACCTGTTCAACCGGCCCGCCGACCTGCCGCTCGCCGCCCACCTGCGCCAGGCAATGGTGGCGATCGGCCGCAACTTCGCACGCGCGCCGTTGACGCTCGCTTGTCTGCCCTACGAAGCGTTCTTCAGTCTCGACGCCATCGTACGCACGCTCTGGCGCATGCTGGTTACGCGGCGACGGCTGCTGCAGTGGAGTCCGTCGAGCGAGGTCGAACGCACGCTTGGCGATTCGCTCGCGGGTTCGGCACTGACGATGTGGTTCGCCCCCGTCGTCGCGATCGCGACGACGCTGCTGCTGGCACGCGTGCAGCCGTCCGCGCTGTGGGTGGCCGCACCTGTCCTGCTGCTGTGGGCAGGATCGCCACTCTTGATGTGGTGGGTGGGACGGCCGCGCACGCGCCGGCGCGCAGAGCTGAGCGACGCGCAGCTCGGATTCCTCGGCCGGCTATCGCGCCGCACCTGGGCGTTCTTCGAGACCTACGTCACCGCGGCCGACCATTGGCTGCCGCCGGACAACGTGCAGGAACATCCGGCGCTGGTGGTCGCGCGGCGCACCTCGCCGACCAACATCGGTCTGTCGCTGCTCGCCGACTTGGCCGCCTACGACCTCGGCTACGTGCCGGTCGGCGAGATGATCGCGCGCACCGCCAACGTGTTGCGCACGCTCGAATCGCTGCCGCGCCATCGCGGCCATTTCTACAACTGGTACGACACCGAGACGCTGCAGCCGCTGCCGCCGCACTACGTGTCGTCTGTCGACAGCGGCAACCTCGCCGGCCATCTGCTGACGCTGCGCCAAGGCCTGCTCGCGCTGCGCGATGCGCCGATCCTGTCGTCATGCGCGTTCCGCGGGCTGTCGGACACGTTCGGCCTGGTGCTCGAGGCGTCCGGCATGGAGCCACGCAGCGAAGCCTCTTCGACCTTCCATCGGCAGCTGCTGGCGGCTTGCGCGCATCATCCTGACACGCTGTCCGATGCCGATCGCATGCTCGCCGGGCTGCATGCGCTCGCCGTCGCGATCGAAACCGACCTCTCGCCGGCGCCTGGCGAGGCGCACGACTGGGCGCAGGCACTGGTGCGGCAATGCGCCGCCGCGCGCGAGGATCTGCTGCGCTTCGTGCCGTGGTTGCACGCCGACGCCTCCACGCACGCGTCCGGCGATCGCATCCCGACGCTGCGCGAGCTGGCGGCCCTGGAGGATCACGGCGCGGATCCGCAATCGCAGCAAGCGGGCGATGCCGCGCGCGAGCGCATCGTCGAGCTCGAGCGCCTCGCCCACATCGCCGGCCAATGTGCGCTGATGGACCACAGCTTCCTGTACGACCGCGCGCGCCACCTGCTGTCGATCGGCTACAACGTCGACGACCACCGCCGCGATCCCGGCTACTACGACCTGCTCGCATCGGAGGCGCGGCTCGGCAACTTCGTTGCGATCGCGCAGGGACAGCTGCCGCAGGAGAGCTGGTTCGCGCTCGGCCGCCTGCTGACCGAAGTCGACGGTGATCCCACGTTGCTGTCGTGGAGCGGCTCGATGTTCGAGTACCTGATGCCGCAGCTGGTGATGCCGAGCTACGAGGGCACGCTGCTCGACCAGACCGCGCGGCATTCGGTGCAGCGGCAGATCGAGTACGGCCGCCAGCGCGACGTGCCCTGGGGTATTTCCGAGTCCGGCTACAACGTCGTCGATGCGCGCATGAACTACCAATACCGCGCGTTCGGCGTACCCGGTCTCGGCCTGAAACGCGGACTCGCGCAGGATCTGGTGATCGCGCCCTACGCCAGCATGATGGCGCTGATGGTGGCGCCCGAAGCGGCCTGCCAGAACCTGCAGCGCCTGACCGAGTCGGGCTTCAGCGGGCGCTACGGCATGTACGAGGCGATCGACTACACGTCGGCGCGCTCGCCGCGCGGGCAATCGCATGCGCTGATCCGTTCGTTCATGGCGCACCACCAGGGCATGGGCCTGCTCGCGCTCGATTACCTGCTGCGCGACCAGCCGATGCAGAAGCGCTTCGTCGATGATCCCGAATTCCAGTCGACGCTGCTGCTGTTGCAGGAGCGCATCCCGCGCACCGGCGTGTTCCACCCGCATTCGGCGGAAGTCGCCGCCGCCGCACCGACCGGTTTTGTCGAGGACGGACAGCTGCGCGTGTTCCGTACCGCCGACACCGCGCGCCCTGCCCTGCAGATGCTGTCCAACGGCCGCTACCACGTGATGCTGACCAGCGCCGGCGGCGGCTACAGCCGTCTCGGCGACATGGCGGTCACGCGCTGGCGCGAGGATGGCACACGCGACCATTGGGGCAGCTTCTGCTTCCTGCGCGACGTCGACAGCGGTGAATTCTGGTCGACCGCCTATCAGCCGTCGGCGGTGCCGGTGCAGGACTACGCGGCGATCTTTTCCGACGCCAAGGCCGAATTCCGCGGCCGCAAGCACGGCTTCGAGACCCATACCGAGATCGCGGTGTCGCCCGAAGACGACATCGAACTGCGCCGCCTGCGCATCACCAATCGCACGCGCAGCCCTCGCACGGTCGAGATCACCACGTATGCCGAGGTGGTGCTGGCGCCGGCGATTTCCGACGAGCTGCATCCGGCCTTCAGCAACCTGTTCGTGCAGACCGAGCTGGTGCCGGCGAAACAGGCGATCGTCTGCACGCGTCGCGCGCGCGCCCACGACGAGGTGCCGCCGTGGATGTTCCACCTGCTCGCCGTGCACGAAGCCGACGTCGAGGCGATCTCCTACGAAACCGATCGCGCGCGCTTCATCGGGCGCGGCAACACGCTGCTCAATCCGCATGCCTTGACGCAGGACGAGACGCTCTCGAACGCGGAAGGCTCCGTACTCGATCCGATCGTCGCGGTCCGCTGCCGCATCACATTGGCGCCGGGACAAACCGCGACCATCGACATGGTGTCCGGCGTCGGCAACGCACGCGAGACCTGCGACGGCCTGATCGACAAGTATCGCGACCGCCGCCTGGCCGACCGCGTGTTCGACCTGGCGTGGACGCACAGTCAGGTCGTGCGCCGGCAGATCAACGCCTCCGAGTCCGATGCGCAGCTGTACGAGCGGCTCGCCGGCCTGATGATCTTCGCCCATCCCGCGTTGCGTGCCGAACATGCTGTATTGCTGCAGAACCGGCGCGGCCAGTCCGGGCTCTGGGGCCAGGCGATCTCCGGCGACCATCCGATCGTGCTGGTGCGGATCGCCGACGGCGCCAACATCGAACTGGTGCGGCAGATGGTGCAGGCGCACGCGTACTGGCGCCTCAAGGGCCTTGCCGTCGACCTGGTGATCTGGAACGAGGACCAGGCCGGTTACCGGCAGCAGCTGCAGGATCAGATCATGGGCCTGGTCGCCGCGGGCGTGGAAGCGAACGTCATCGATCGTCCCGGCGGCATCTTCGTGCGTCCGGCGCAACAGCTCTCGCAGGAAGATCGCATCCTGCTGCAATCGGTCGCGCGCGTGATCGTCAGCGACGCGAACGGCAAGCTGGCCGAACAGGTCGGTCGCCGCGCGCCGCCAAGCACGCCGGTGCCGGCGTTCGTGCCCAGCCCCGTGCAATACGAGTTGATGCCCGAAGCGCCTGACATGGAGGCCGCCAACGACTCGGACGTGTCCGAAATCGATCCCTGGCCATTCGAACACTTCGACGGGGAGCTCATCCTCGACAACGGCATGGGCGGATTCTCCGCGGACGGCCGCGAATACGTCATCAACCTCGACGCCGGCCAGACCACGCCAGCGCCCTGGTCGAACGTGCTGGCCAACGCCCAGTTCGGCTGCGTCGTCAGCGACAGCACGCCTGGCTACACCTGGGGCGAGAACGCGCATGAATTCCGCCTGACGCCGTGGCACAACGATCCTGTCGGCGACGTGTCGGGCGAGGCGTTCTACCTGCGCGACGAGGAGACCGGGCACGTCTGGTCGCCGATGCCGTTCCCATGCCGTGGCGAGGGCGCGTATCGCACCCGCCATGGCTTCGGCTACAGCGTCTACGAGCACATCGAGGACGGCATCGCCAGCGAATTGTGGA
>JACMKK010000285.1 GCA_014380115.1 Luteimonas sp.
CGCGCGCGCCTGCACGAAGTCGATGCCGTGCGCGACGAGGCCCATGACGAGGCCGGCTGGCGCCTGCGCATCGACATCGCCCTGGCCGATGCCACGCGCCTGGCCGCCCTGTCCGACGGTGGACCGCTCCGTGACCTCTTGCCCGCGGGCGAGGGCAGCCCCATCTAGATCGAGGTCGCACCCGCTCGTCATCCCAGCGCAAGCTGGGATCCATTTTGACGTTGCCCCTTATCCGAAGGCGAAGATCAAGATGGATCCCAGCTTTCGCTGGGATGACAAAAGGAGCGGCCAGGCTTCCCTAGTAGAATCTCGACCAGCCACGGCCCTAGGGCCCGGCGCTTCCCCCACGCATTGGAGCAGGCATGGCCTGGAACATTCCCGGCAACAAGAACTCGGGCGACCGATCCAACAAGGACGGCCGCAACGCCTGGAAGCCGCGCGGCAGTGGCGGTGGCGGCGGCGGGTTCGACGACATCCTCAATCGGCTGCGCGGCATCTTCGGCGACGGCGGCAGTCCGCTGCGCTGGATCGGGCTGGCGCTGGCGCTGTGGCTGGTCTTCAACTGCTTCGTGCTGATCACCGAGCAGCAGCGCGGCGTGGTGCTGCGCTTCGGCCAGTTCGCCCGCATCCTGCAACCCGGTCCGCACCTCAAGCTGCCGTGGCCGATCGAGCGCGTGACCAAGGTCGCCGCGACCCAGATCAAGACCTTCAGCGAGAACGTGCCGGTGCTGACCCGCGACGAGAATATCGTGCAGGTCGAGATCAACGTGCAGTACCGCGTCGGCGATCCGCAGCGCTACCTGTTCGGCACCCGCGACGGCGACGAGATGCTCAAGCAGGCCGCGCTCAGCACCGTGCGCGAGCAGGTCGGACGCTCCACGCTCGACACCGTGCTCGGTGCACGCAATGCGCTCGCCGTGTCGGCGCGCACGCAGCTGCAGAGATCGCTCGATGCCTACCGCACTGGCCTGGTCGTCACCGAACTCAACCTGCCCAACGCGCGTCCGCCCGAAGAGGTCAAGCCGGCCTTCGACGACGTCAACAGCGCGCAGCAGGACAAGGACCGCCTGACCAGCGAGGCGCAGGCCTACGCGGCCAAGGTCGTACCTGAAGCGCGCGGCGACGCCGCCCGCGTGCGCACCGCGGCGCAGGGCTACAAGACCGCCTCGGTCGCCCGCGCCACGGGTGATGCGCAGCGCTTCACGCTGCTGCAGCAGCAGTACGCCGCTTCGCCCGAAGTCACGCGCAAGCGCCTGTGGCTCGAAACCGTGCAGCAAGTGCTCGCCGAAAACCGCAAGGTCGTCGGTGGCGACGGTCGCCAGCTGATCTACGTGCCGATGACCGGGCAGGGCAGCAGCGGCGCCGCGCCGCAGCAGTTGCCGTTGGTGCCCGAGCTGGTCGCACCGACGGTCAACGCCACCACTCCCGATGATTCGCGACCCGAGCGCAGCGCGCGTTCGGCCCGCGAGGAGCCGACACGATGAAGTTCTCGATCTGGATTCCCGCCGTCATCGCCGCCCTGCTCGCGTTGCTCGGCTCGGTCTACGTCGTCAGCGAAGGACAGACCGCGATCGTCCTCAACCTCGGCCGCGTCACCCGCAGCGACGTCGGTCCCGGCCTGCACTTCAAGTGGCCGCTGGTCGAGAGCGCGCGCGTGTTCGACCGCCGCCTGCAGGTGCTCGACGCCGAACCCGAGCGCTACCTCACCTCCGAGCGCAAGGACGTCAGCGTCGACTTCTTCGCCGTCGGCACGATCGA
>JACMKK010000028.1 GCA_014380115.1 Luteimonas sp.
CTGGCCTTCCACCGCGCCCGCAAAGAGAAGGAAGCGTGGGAAGTGGAAGAGCGCAACGCGCTGTTGCAAGCCGAGAAGGCCTCGATGGCCTCCGAAGCGGAAAGCGCGGACCTCGAAGTTCCGCACGGCGACGAAGCGTAATACCGCTTTAAGCTTTGCGACAAACGGCGCCCGGGAGCAATCCCCCGGCGCCGTTTTTTTATGCGCGCCCGGATTGACTGCATCCTGTTGCGCGGCGGATACGGTTATTGATTTTCTGCTTACGCGCCGGCGGCCCGGCCCCGGCGCCCCGACTGCCGGTCGCTTCCCGAAAAATACTTGTTGTGGTGAAATTTCGAATGCATGACAATGGGCAAGTCAGGCCGTCGCATTGGCCTGGCTAGCTCGCGGCGCGCGCGATGGCGCAGATTGGAGATGCCGCGCTCGCCGGGCCCGCAGTCGTAAAAATCAGAAAGCGCAAATGCAAGCAAAGCACGTCAAGAGTCGTATCGCCGGGTGGCCGGCCTGGCTGGTATTGATGATTGGCTTGCTCGTCGTCGGCCTCACCTACTGGCAGGCCAACGTGATGATCGGGCGCGAACTGGCGGCCCAGCTCGATTTGCGCGCGAAAGAGGCGAGCAACAGCATTCAACGCGAGATCGACGCTTACACCGAAACGCTGCGCGGCCTGCAAGCGGAATTCCTGCTCTATCCGGAGCTGTCGCGCGTTGCCTTCCGGCAGATCGCCGCGATCCTCAAGCTCGACAGCCGTTTGCCCGGGATCCAGGCGATCGCCTACACGCAGCGCATCGCCCCGGGCGGAGCCGTCGGGTTCGAGGCGGAGATCCGGCGCGAGTTCGCCACCGGCGACCTGGGTTATCCGCCGCCCGTGATCCATCCGGCCGCGCCGTCCGGGGAGGCGTTCGTCGTCAAGTACCACGATCCGATCGAAAAGAACCGCGCCAACTCCTGGTACGACCAGGCCAGCGAGCCGAAGCGGCGCGCGGCCATCGAGCGCGCGCGCGACACGGGCGCGCTGAGCACCAGCGGGCGGGTGCCCCAGGGCGGCTCGGGCCTGGCCAGCGTCCTCATTTTCCTGCCGGTGTACAGCGGCGGCGTGATTCCGGCCACGCTGGAACAGCGCCGCTCGTCCTTTATTGGCGCCGTTTTCGTCGTCGTCCGGGTCGACGAAATGCTGCGCAAGATATTCGGCCCGGCCTTGCTGGCCGACCTCGATATCGAAATCTACGACATGCAGGGGGCCGCCGTCGGGCCGCTCAAGCACGACAAAAACAACCTGATCTTCGACAGCGGCAGTTATCAAAACGCGCTCAAGTTGCATGCCGGCGACCATGCCTTTCCGCTCCAACGGCTGCTCGAGGTCGACGTCGGCGGCAGCAAATGGGACGTCGATGTCACCGCCCTGCCGGAATTCGCGCATCGCTCGCAGTCGTTGCTACCGCCCATCGCCGCCATCGTCGGCGTGTTGTTAACCCTGCTGGTGTTCTACTTCCTGCGCGTGCTCGAGCTTTCGCGCCAGGCCCTGCGCGCCCATGCGCGCTCGGTCGAGGCCACCGCCCACCTGCACCTGCGCGCGATCGAGGCGTGCGCCAACGCCATCATCGTCACCAGCGCCCAGGGGCCGGACTACGCGATCGAATACGTCAACGGCGCCTTCGAGCGCATCACCGGCTACAGTGCCGACGAGGTGATCGGCCGCAGCGCGCGCATGTTCCATGGCGACGACAGCGACCAGCCCGGCATCGAGGAGATCCGCGGCATGGTGCGCGAGCGGCGCGAGGGCCACGCGGTGGTGCGCAATTTCCGCAAGGACGGCACGCCCTACTGGAGCGAGGTGCACATCGCGCCGGTCAAGGACGCCAACGACCAGGTCAGCCATTACGTGGCCGCCAAATACGACGTGACGGCGGCGCGGCGCTACGAGGCCGAGCTGGAGTACCACGCCACGCGCGACGCCCTGACCGGGCTGGCCAACCGCAATTTGCTGCGCGACCGGCTGGCCCAGGCCATCGCCTACGCCAATCGCTACGAGCACCCGGTGTGGGTGGTGTATGTCGACCTCGACCGCTTCAAGTTCGTCATCGACACGCTCGGCCAGAGCGCCGGCGACGCGCTGTTGACGGCGGTGGCCGAGCGCCTGCTGGCGACGGTGCGCGACACCGACACGGTGGCGCGCATGGTCGGCGATCAATTCGTGCTGGTGCTGCCCGAACGCAGCGACGAATCCTTGTCGGTGCTGGCGGTGCAGCGCGTCATCGACGCCGTCACCCAGCCGTTGATGTTGGCCGGGCACGAGTTCTTCCCCGGCTGCGCGGTCGGGGTGGCGGCCTATCCGACCGACGGCGGCGACGCCGACACCCTGATCCGGCACGCCGGCGTGGCGGTCTACCGCGCGCGCGAGATCGGCGGCGACCAGTTCCAGTTCTACACGCCGGCGATGAACCAGCGCTCGCTCGAGCGCCTGCGCATCGAGCGCGATCTGCGCGGCGCGCTGGCCGGCGAGCAGTTCCTGCTGCATTACCAGCCCCAGGTCGATCTGCGCACCGGGCGCATCGTCGGCATGGAGGCCTTGTTGCGCTGGCGCCATCCCGAATTCGGCATGGTGATGCCGA
>JACMKK010000286.1 GCA_014380115.1 Luteimonas sp.
CTGATCCGCAACAGCGGCGCCGAGCCACGCGTGATCGAATACCTGAAGACGCCGCCCGACCGCGATACGCTGCGCGGCCTCATCGACGCGATCGGCCTGCCGGTACGTTCCGTGCTGCGCGAGAAAGGCACGCCGTTCGCCGAGCTGCATCTGGACGACGCCAGCCTGTCCGACGACGCGCTGATCGACGCGATGCTCGCGCATCCGATCCTGATCAACCGGCCGATCGTCGTGACGCCGCTCGGCACGCGTCTGTGCCGGCCTTCGGAAATCGTGCTCGACATCCTGCCGTCGCCGCAGCTCGGTCCGTTCACCAAGGAAGACGGCGAAGTAGTCGTCGACGCTCAGCGCCACCGTGTCGCTTGAGTCCGCCAACCGCCTGCCGAACGTCGATGTCGACCTGATCGAGATCCCGTCGGCGATACGCTTCGCCCCGATCGGAAGTTCCACGCATCCGCCGCGCTTCCTGCTGCTGTACGGCTCGCTGCGCACACGTTCGTACAGCAAGCTGCTGGCGCTCGAGGCCGCACGGCTGCTCGAGGCGATGGGCGGTGAGACGCGCGTGTTCGATCCGGCCGGTCTGCCGCTGCCGGATGACGCAGCCGAGACGCATCCGAAAGTGCAGGAACTGCGCGAACTGGCGCACTGGTCCGAGGCGATGGTGTGGAGTTCGCCCGAGCGGCATGGCGCCATGACCGGCATCATGAAGGCACAGATCGACTGGATCCCACTGAGTCAGGGCGCACTGCGCCCGACGCAGGGCAAGGCGCTGGCGGTGATGCAGGTATCGGGCGGCTCGCAGTCGTTCAATACCGTCAATCAGCTGCGCGTGCTCGGGCGCTGGATGCGGATGCTGACGATCCCGAACCAGTCGTCGGTGCCGAAGGCCTGGTCCGAGTTCGACGAGGCCGGGCGCATGAAACCCTCTGCCTATTACGACCGCGTCGTCGATGTCATGGAAGAACTCATGAAATTCACGCTGCTGACGCGCGAGGTTTCGCCGTACCTCGTCGACCGTTACAGCGAGCGCAGGGAGAGCGCCGAGGCGTTGTCGCGGCGGCTCGGCCAGGACGCGATCTGACCCGCGCTGGCGCGTTGCGATGGGATGCGACGTGACGATGTCCGAAAACGGCGAGCATCGTCTAAGCGGTCGGCCCACCGTGGACGTGCCATCAACAGGCGCGCGAACACGACCTGGCATTCCCTAGACGTGGAATGCGAAGGCTGCAGCAGCTCGCCACACTGGAGCCCGTCCCATGTCCGCTTCCCCGCAACTCATGACCGTCCATGCCGCCCGCGGTGCCGAAAACAAGCTGTACCGGCTCAACGCCGACTATGTGGCTGCCTTCCTGGCCTCCGATATCGACTGGTTCGAGCGCCATCTCGCCTCGGACTTCCGCTGCATCCTCGCCGACGGCGGCGTGATCGACCGTGCGGCATTCCTCAGCGATACGGCGCGTCCGGTGGCGATGAAATCCTTCGACGTCGAGGACGTGAACGTGCAGGTCGAGGGCGAAGTCGCGATCGTGCAGGCGCGCACGGTGTACGAGCGTGCCGATGGCGGCCGTGGCGAGAGTCGTTACACCGAAGTCTGGATCGGGCGCGAGGGCCGCTGGCAAACGCTCCTCGCACAGATCACGCCGGTCGTACCCGCGTGAGTTTTCGCTTGCATGCGGCGCGCAGGATGATTTTCCCCACGCTCCGCGTCGCGTGCAGGCCCCTGTCACGCCAGTGCCGCCGACGGACGGACTTCAAAGACCGGAACGGATGATCTGCAGGCTGGCCAGTAACGCATCCGGCCCGATCTGCATCGCGCCACTGAACGGATGCGACAAGTCGTAGATCATGAACAACGCCAGGCCGGTGTAGCCGGAATACAGCGCCATCATGCCCTGGTGCAACGGCGTGACCTCGTGTGATATGCCCCGCAACCGCCGTTTGCCCGGCGCCGGACGCGGCGCGTCAGCGACGGTCCGGCCTACTGGTACTCCGCCATCGGGCTTTCCGCACGGCACTTCTGATCGGGGAAGCCGAAGCGTCCGCGCAGCGCCAGGCCGCAGGTGTTCTGGACTTCGACCGACTGCTTCGGTGCCGCGCACTCGCTGTCGAACGCGCGATTGTAGGCATCGCGACGCCTGACGAAATCCTCGCCGCACTCGCGCGCCAGGCGGATGCGCTCGAGGTCGTCCTGCGCGGCGTTGGCGCCGTCCAGGCCGAATGCCGACAACTCTTCGGCGCTCAGCACGCGCAGATTGCGATTGGGGATCGTCATCATCAGGTCCGCCACCGCCGACGCCGCGCCATTACGCTCGAGATAGGCCTCGATCTGCGCGTGCACCTCGGACAATTCGCGGTTGAGCTCGGCGCGCGAGGTCGCCTTCGATTGCAGGCGGATGATGCGGTGCACGCCGACCTTGCCGGCGATCAGTCGATTGTCGCCGGCGGCCAGCACCAGCACGCAGGCGCTGTGGCAGACCGCGTCTTCGCGCACCCAGATCGTCCAGTGCGACTCGGCCATCGAATCGCCGGCGACGATCGCGTCTTCGACGTGACCACCGCTGGAATCGATGTCGAGGATGCGCTCTGGGATGCCCATGCGCGTGGCCATCTCCGCGATGCGCTCGACCAGCGTGATGAAATCGCCGGCGATCTTGCCCTGGTAGCGCAGGCGCACGACTCCCCGTTCCTGACACATCGTCATCGCGTCGAGCACGCTGAAGAATTCGAGGTTGACCAGCGGCATGCCGTCGCCGTGCAGGGCGTAGTCGGTCTCGCAGCTGACAAACGCGTGGCCCGACTCCACCTTCGCCGGCGGCCAGTCGGTCGAACGCTCCAGATCGGATTTCAATGTCGGCACCGGCTGCACCGTCGAGACCGCGCCGAAATCGCCGCCGTCGCCGCTGGTCACGACCTTCGCAGCCACTTGCGCACCTGCGTCGGGCGCTTCGGAATGGCAGGCCGCGAGCAGGAGGCACAGTGCCAGCGACAGGCAGGGTCTGAGCATTCTTATTTCTTCGGGAGTCTAGAAGGAACAACGCGATCGATGCGCGATTTCGGACCAGTCTAGGGGTTGCAGCGGGCGTTCGGTCCAATGATCCGTGAACAGCGCGCGCAACCGTGCAGGCCGTGACGGAGCTCACAAAGCTTCAAGCTGCACTGCAGAGCCCTTCCTGGCGATCAAGCCACCGCGATCGCCTCGATCTCGAGCAGCCAGGCTTCTTCATAGATTCCGGTGATGACGACGGTCATGGCGGGCTGCACCGCAAGATCGCCCAACAGCTCCTGGCGCACTTCGCGCGCTTCCTCGCGATAGCGGCGATCGGCGAGGAAGATCGTGGTCTTGGCCAGGTTGTCGAACGTCATGCCCGCGGCCTTGAGCTGGATTTCGACGTTCGCCCAAGCCAGCCTGCATTGCGAGCGGAAATCGGCAGGCACGGTGCCGTCCTCCGCCTCCGGCACCTGGCCGCTGACGAACACGATCCGCGTAGCGCCCGAGACCTCGTGCGCTTGCGCATAGGTCGTGTCCGATGGATGGATCGCCCGCCTGTTCATGGCCATTTCTCCGCGGGCCTCCCGGCGGGGAGGCGATGAGCCGAGGGGAGCCTACACAAAAGCTGCGTCCTTGCATGCCGGTACCCATGGAAGGGCGCCCGGCCTGCTTCGCGCCCGCTGCCCCTGCGCCAGGTTGGGTGACGAATGCTGGGGGCGCACGCAGTGGCGTGGACGCGACAATACGGCGATGACCACGGCCCCGGCCTCACCCTGGCGCTCCCGCCCTGCGCTCCTCGCCCTCGCCAGCGTCACTGTCGCCTACGTGGCGTCGCTGATCGTGTTGATGCGCCTGCCCGGCGCGAGCGTCTCGGAGCCGCTGTTCCTGCTGGGCGTACTCGGTATTGCCTTCCCGCTGCTGGCATGGCTGCTGACACGCGGCCGCACGGCTGTTTCAGTGCCGGCGGCGTCGCACCCGGCGCGGTCGTGGCCGGTGCTCGGATATCTCGCGCTGTTTGCGGCCGTGGTGCTCGGCTGGGGATTCACGGCGCTCAACGCCGCCGTGCCGGACGAACCCGCGCAATCGGTGGCGCAACTCGCGCTCAAGCTGGTCACAATGGTGGCCTTGCCGGCCTGGCTGTTCCTGCGCGCCGGACCACGCATGCAGGCGCGGTTGCCGCATGCGCGGTTGTGGATCGTGTTCGTGGTGATGTCGCTGGCCTATCTCGCATTCCAGGCCGTGTTCGGTCGCGGGCTGATGTCGCTCGGCGACCTCGCACCTTCGGCGGCGACGCTGGCCTGGGCGATCCCGCTGTGCTGGCTGTGGCAAACGCTCGAGGCGGGGCTCTGCGAGGAATTGCTGTTCCGGCGCGTGCTGCAGCAGCGACTGGCCGATGCCACGGGTTCGCAGGTCGCGGCCATCGCCTGGGCGTCGCTGATCTTTGGCCTTGCCCACGCCCCGGGCCTGTGGATGCGCGGCGCGAGCCTGCTCGAAGGCGTCGCCGAACCGACGCCGTCGTGGGCGATCGCCTACTCCATCGCCATGATCGCGCCCGCCGGCATCGCCTTCGGCGTGCTGTGGGCACGCACGCGATCGCTGTGGCTGATCGTGCCGCTGCACGGCATGGTCGATCTGCTGCCGCAGCTGGCGCCGTTCATCCGCACCTGGACGCAGGGCGGCTGAGGAACCGGGCGGTTGTCGCCGCCGCAACGCGTCGTCATGCCAGAAGCCATCATCCCGCTGCCTGCGGGCCGCTCCATCCTTGCTGCACACGATCTTGCGTGCGCGTGCATACGATCGAGGACAAGCGCACGGTGTGATCGGCTGGCGTATTCCCGACATGTGGCTGGCGTCGTTCTTCGGCAATGTTGATTCCGTGTTCGCGCGCAGGATCCTGGGCCGGCACAATCTGGTTCTTCGCAAACTTCCACGCCAGTGCCTCCGCGACCGGACAGACATGAAGGCAACCTCCAGAGAGCCAACCTCGAAGCCACTGTCATCGCGAGCACCCTCCGCCCGCGACGAAGCGCGTCCGCTCGCTACGCGTGTCGACGACGCCCAGGCCTGGCTCAAACGCCATGCCACCAAGGCCAACCGAGACGGCATGGCGCGCTACGCCATTCCATCCGACAAGGCACTCGGCGTCGCGATGCGCGACATCCAGGCGCTGGCCAAGCAACTCGGGCGCGACCACGCGCTGGCACTGGCCTTGTGGGAAACCGACATTTACGAGGCGCGCCTGCTGACCGCCTACGTCGACGAACCGGACAAGGTGACCGCCGCGCAGATGGACCGTTGGTGCCGCGACTTCGACAACTGGGCGATCTGCGACACGCTGTGCTTCGCGCTGTGGGATCGCACGCCGCACGCATGGAAGAAGGTGCCGCAATGGGCGGGCAAGCGCGACGAGTTCGTCAAGCGCGCGGGGTTCGTGCTGTTGGCCTGCCTGGCCTTGCACGACAAGACTGATACTGAAACACCTGATGCTAAAACACCTTTTCTCGAAGGCCTGAAGCTGATCGAGCGCGAGGCCACGGATGCGCGCAACTTCGTCAAGAAGGCCGTCAACTGGGCACTGCGCGCGATCGGCGGCAAACGCAACCCGATCCTGAAAGCTGCCGCATTGGACGTCGCCGCGCGGCTCGCGGCATCCGACGACGCGACCGCGCGCTGGGTAGGCAAGGATGCGTTGCGGCAGCTCGGCAAGGAGGCTGCGAGAAAGTCGGCAGCGAAGCAGGCACCGTCAAGAAAAGTGCCGGCGAAGCAAGCGCGCGCCGCGAAGTGATCTTCCAGGCATGGCGCTTTCGATGATCCTTCTCCCCGCGCAGCGGGGCGATGCCGTACTGCTTACGCACCGCAGGTGCGTGTACGGCTGAGCGCCCGCGCGTCTAGCGCGGGCCGGGGCGCGAAGCGAGATGCCGAAGGCAGATGAGGGGCGAACGAAGCAGGAATACCCCAGCAGCCCACATCCGATCCATGCCATCGACCTTCCCGTTCTCAACCATCAACCCGCACCGTCACAGACGCCAGTCGCGCGCGCATCGGACCAAGGTCGACGGCATTCAAACCGGACCGGGCCGCGCCCCTACTCCCTGGTGAGCTTTGGCTTGAGGTCGTTGAGGCGATACGGCTTGGGGATGAATTCGCAGTAGCCGGGCATATCTTCGAGCCAGCTTTCCGAATATCCCGATGCGAGCAGGATCTTCAGGTCCGGACGCAGCGCGTGCGCCTGCCTGGCGAGTTCGATGCCCGACAGCCCACCGGGCATGACCACATCCGAAAAAAGGATGTCGATCCCGGCGTCGTTGGCCAGTCGCTCCAGGGCTTCCTTGCCATTCATGGCGGTCACCATCGAATAATCGAGGTCGCGCAGCGCGTCGACCACGGTATCCAGAATGTTGCTGTCGTCGTCCACCATCAAGATCTTGGTCGGCCGTGGAGCGGCAACGCGTTGTTCGCCGTCTTCCAGTACGGGCAATGTCATGGTCACTGCGGTGCCCTCCCCCGGTGTGCTCTTGATGGACACGGTGCCGCCCGATTGCGTCACCACGCCATAAACCTGACTCAATCCGAGCCCGCTGCCCTTGCCCACTTCCTTGGTCGTGAAGAACGGGTCGAACGCCTTGGCGATCACTTCTTCGGTCATGCCCGTGCCATTGTCCTCTACCGTCAAGCTGACGCGCTCCTCGCCGCTTTTCGCGGACAGCAGGCGGGTGGTCACGACGATATCTCCGCCCTGCGGCAATGCATCGCGTGCATTGATGACGAGATTGAGCACGGCCGCTTCGAACTGCGAGCGATCGATCGCCACGTTCGGCAGGTGCGAATCCAGGTCGAACCGGATCGCGACAGGCGCGTCACAGGCGCGTCGGAACAGACTTTCGGAGCCTTGGATCAGCTCGTTGATGTTCTGGGCCGTGGAGCGGATGAGTTCCCCGCGCGAGAACGCCAGCAGCTGCCTGGTCAATAGGGCGCCACGGTCGGAGGCGCGTTGCGCGATCGTGACCGACTGCGCGATCTTCTGGGCGTCGCCGCCGCAGGCCGCGATCCGGTCCAGGCTGTTGGTGATGACTGTCAGCAGGTTGTTGAAATCGTGCGCGAGCCCGTAGGTCAGCTGGCTGATTGCTTCGGCTTTTTGCGATTGCATGAGGGCGCGCTGGGCTTCGGCAAGCGCTTCCTGCGCTACGCGGCGCTCGCTGATATCGCGCGTCACCTTGGCGAACCCGATCAACCTGCCGTGTTCCTGGATCGGATCGATCACTACGCTAGCCCAGAAACGCGTGCCGTCCTTGCGCAAGCGCCAGCCTTCCTTCTCGTACTTGCCTTCGCGAACGGCCGTTTGCAGCGCGCGCGCCGGCTCGCCGTTCGCGGCATCTTCCTCCGTGTAGAACATCGAGAAGTGGCCGCCGAGCACCTCGTTCGCCGCGTAACCCTTGATGCGTTCCCCACCGGGATTCCAACTGACGATGTGACCGGTTGGATCGAGCAGGTAGATCGCGTAGTCGGTGACGCCTTGCACGAGCATCTGGAACTGGCGACCGTCGTCGACCGGCAGGCTGACACTTACATTGGTCTCCGGTGATTCAACCGGGAAGCCGGCTTGCTCTGACATGGAAAGACTCACCCCCGAAAAGATCATGAACGCTTCCGGGCGGTGATCCCGGCGTGAAGGATTACCCCCGGTTACAGCCGTTTGGCACGTTTCCAGACGAAGAATGCTACGACACCGACCAGCCCCATCGCTGCGACCGCGATCCAGAATCCCACGGCCGCGCTCTTGAAGAACGGTGCCTCGAAGTTCATGCCGAGGATGCCGGCGATGACCGTCTGGCAACCGATGACCACCGTGGCGAACGTCAGCGCACGCATCGTGTTGTTGGTCCGCAACGCGGCCTGACTGCTGAACAACTCGAACGTGCCGATCACGAGCTCGCGCGCGTTTTCCACGATGTCCATGGCGCGTTCGAAATGATCGTCCACCCGCTCGAAATGGCGGCTCGTGGCGCGGTCGTCGTTGGGGCGGAAGTCCGGTCGCGCCAGGCTGGCGAAGAGTTGCCGATGCGGTGCGAGCATGCGCCGCAGCCGCGAGGCGCCTTGGCGCAGCCTGCGCAGTTCGCCGATGCTCTGCCCGTGGCGTTCCTTCAGCACGGCTTCTTCCAATCGCTCCAGCACCTGGGTCGTCGCCTTGTACTGTCTCCTGGCTGCCTGGCGTCACGATTCGGTTCCGGCGTCGGGTGCGCTGGAATCTAAGGGGCGGATGCACATCGAGGCGTGAACTCCGTCGCGTCACGAAGCGTGAACGTCGCGTCAACCCGGCAACGGATGCCGCTGCATGCAACGCTCTAGTCGGCTGCGCGCCGGATCCGGTAGACCAGGCTTCGCGCCTGGCCCGGCACGTCGTCGAGATCGCCCGACCGTTGCATGCCCAGCTTCTCCAGCACCCGGGTCGAAGCCAGGTTTGCGGGGCGCACCAGCGCGAACACCTCCGGCTTGGCCAGGTCTTCGAAGGCGAGTTTGAGGGCAGCTGCACCCAGTTCCGTCGCGTAACCCTGCCCCCAACTCTCGGCTGCGAACCGATAGCCCAGGTTGAGCCTTTCCTCGTCGAGGTACTGGCGATACGCCACGCCGCCGTAGCCGATGACGGTGTCCGGCGCATCACGCATGGCGATTGCCCATTGCCCGAAGCCGTGTTGTCCCCAGTGCGCCATTCGCGCCGCGAGCATCGCGCGTGCGGTGTCGATGTCCGGATAAGGACCCAACGGGTTATGGGCGTTGGTCCGCGGGTCGCCGAATATTTCGAACATGCGCTGCGCGTCCGTCTCCGTCGGAGGCCGTAGCAGGAGCCGATTCGTGCGGCGTGGTCGCGTCATGGATGGCGATTCGACCACTTCCATCGCACCAGCTGCAACAAGGCATCAATCGATCCGGTAGACCCGCGCCTTCGGCATGTCCTCGTCGACCTGCAGGAACCAGCGCCCGGCAATCCCCGGAACCACCAGGATCTCGGGCGCCTGCAAGGCCTTGCGCAGTTTCATGCTGCCCTTGAGCACCTTCCAGCGCTGGCCGTTCTCCAGTTCGAAGACGGTGCCGGGCTCCCATCCGCTCACGTCATGCTTCAAGCGGCTCTTGATCGGTTCGTCGTTGAAGCCGATGAGCGATGCACGGCCCTGCCCGTCTTCGATAGGCGGCCCTTCGTCAAGCGCGGTTTTTGCCGACGCTTCGCGCAGCATCGCGTTCAGCAGGTCGAGCTGCGCGGGCGACAGGCCGACTTCGCGCAGCTGTTCCGCTGTCAGGCGTTGTTCGATGTCGACGTAGGGCCGCTCCGCCATTGCGACCAAGGGCGCGAACGCCAGTGCCAATGCCAGCCCAACGGCTGTCTTCCCAAGCATGCTCTTTCTCCGTCGATGGCTGGGCGCAGCGGCTGCCGATCGAGCCGATAACTACCTCACGACTGCGCCTGAATACGGAGTATGTGTCCGTCTCATTTCAGATCTGTGTCAGTTGCGCCGAATCTATTCTCCCACCAGTCCTGCTATCACGACGTAGGCCGGGTAGGCTTCATCAACGCAGCACATCACGGAGGGGCAAAGGCGCTGGGTTGGTAGAGCTAACCCAGCCTACGCTCCCTATTTCGCCCACCAACGCGCCGGCAGCTCGATCGCGTACACATCGCGCACTCGCGTGCCAACCCCCCAGTTGCCGGTCCAATAGATGCTCCGTCCATCGAACGACATGGCCGCGGCCGCCTCGTTGCGGTAGGCATCGTCGCCCGGGTAGGCGTTGTGCGTGTGGGCGACGCGCAGGATGCGGCCGTCGAGGCCGAGCATGATCAGCTGGTTCTCGCCCCACAGCGCATTGCCTTCGCTGCAGGTGGACAGCAGCACGTAGTCGCGCATCACGTAGGCCTTGGAGAAATGCATGCCGTTGTCCCAGCCGATGTCGCCATGGTTGATCAGCTTCCTGACCTGCCCGGTGCGCAGGCTCACGGCCTCGATCCAGTCGTTCTGATTGTTCTGCGACACGAACCATTCGGCACCGGCGGCATCGATGATCCAGCCCGTGTGCGTTTCGTCGACGGCGACATCGCGAATCTTGGCGCTGAAATCGCGCTTCCAGGCCTGTGGCCTGCCCTCGTTCGTGCCCCAGTGGACGACGCAAGCCGTGCCGTGCGGCGATGACTCGATCGTGTTCGGACGCCCCATCCACTTGCGTCCGAGCTTGGCCGCGTCGGCCTTGAACACGGTATCGGCGACGCGGTCGTAGCTGATCAGCTGCTCGACCGGATAGGGCCCCGTCTGCACCTCGCGCCGGACCATCCAGCACCAGTAGCGGCTGTCGTTGGAGCTGTCGCCCTCGACGTCGGTGAACAGTTGCGATCCGGTCGGCCATTCCGGCCTGAAGTCGCGGACCAGCGTATCCTTTCCGGTCGCCGCATCCATCTGCCGAAACTGCATGCCGCGCACGTAGTAGAAGCGCGACGGCGCATCGGCGCCGTAGTGCCAGCGGATCTCGTTTTCTTCGCCGATGTCCGGCAGGTCGCGGACGAGCTTGCCGGTGGCACGATCCTCGATGCGCGCACTGGTGCTGTCCTCGCCGTGGATGACGATGAGCTTGTTGTCGATGCTGACCGGCGTGAACCGCGAATACACGACCAGCCCGCCCTTCGACTGACGCCTGATCTGCGCGCCCGTGCCGGCTTGCGTGCGCACTTCACCCCGGTCAGGCAACTTGTCGTAGACCGGCGCCAGCACGGCCTTGCTGCGGTTGTAGGTGAACGCAGGACTGCCGCCCGTCATTGCGGCGGAGGGTTTCATCGGCGCCGCGGTGACGGATGGCTTCGCTGGCGGCACGGCTGCGGCGGAGGTCATGAGCAACAGTGCCACGACCAGACACGCACCCCGTGTTGCAGCAACCGCTGTCGTTCGACGCATCGCGCCCATGTCTCGTCATCCTCGAGGGTGGGCGCGGATCAGCGCCTGATGTCTGGTGTGGTCCGGAACAAACGCTCGCAGCAGTGTCATCAGCTCGCGTCGCGTCTTTGCACCGATAACGTATGCCGCGGGGCAAACAGGACACGGGGCAGCCGCTCTGAAGGACGAGCCGCGCAACGCGTGTTCGTCTTCGCGATTCACGCGGGCGGCTGGCTCCGAACAGCCATCCGCGCCACGGGCAGGCGCGCGCTCCCTGCTAGAGTCGCGGCTTCATGGGGAGCCCTGCCGTAGCGCGGCGGCACCGGTCACATCTGCGAGGGGAAAACTGATGACGGCACGCATTTCGGAAACCGGTTCCGGCAGCTGTTCCATGAAGCGTGTCGGCTACGTGACGCGCCTGCTGCAGGCAACCGCGCTGCTCGCGCTCGGCCTTGCCGCAACCGCACAGGCGCGCACGCCCGATGAGGCGCGTTGGCAGCGGCAGGCACAGGCGGTCACGATCACCCGCGACGACTGGGGCATTGCCCACATCCACGGCAAGACCGATGCCGACGCGGTTTTCGGCATGGCCTATGCGCAGGCCGAAGACGACTTCAACCGCGTCGAGACCAACTATCTCAACGCGATGGGTCGCCTCGCCGAGGCCGAGGGCGAATCCGCGCTATGGCAGGACCTGCGGATGAAGCTGTTCATCGACCCGATCGAACTGAAGGCGCTGTACGCCAAGAGTCCCGTCTGGCTGCAAGCACTGATGAACGCCTGGGCCGACGGGCTCAATCACTACCTCGCCACGCACCCCGCGGTGCAGCCGCGCGTCATCCGCCATTTCGAACCGTGGATGGCGCTGAGTTTCACCGAGGGCAGCATCGGCGGCGACATCGAATACGTGGAGCTCGACCAGCTCGAGGCCTTCTACGGCAAGGATCAGCAGGCGCAGGCACGCACGCAGTCGCCATCGAGCTGGAAGGAACCGACAGGCTCCAATGGATTTGCGATCGCGCCGAAGCTGACCGCGGACGGCCACGCCTTGCTGCTGATCAATCCGCACACGTCGTTCTTCTTCCGCTCAGAATTGCAGATGACGAGCGACGCTGGGCTCGACGTCTATGGCGCGGTCACCTGGGGACAGTTCTTCGTCTACCAGGGCTTCAACCGCCATGCCGGCTGGATGCACACCTCGACCGGCGCCGATGTCGTCGACGAGTTCGCCGAAACGGTCGTACGCAAGGACGGCGGCCTGTTCTATCGCTATGGCGAGGAACTGCGGCCGGTCACGACTCGCCAGATCGGCGTGCCCTACCGCAAAGGCGACGGTGCGATGGCCGAGCGCAGGTTCACCGTTTACGCGACGCACCACGGCCCTGTCGTGCGCGCAAATGACGGCAAGTGGATCACGATCGCGCTGATGAATACGCCGATTGCAGCCCTCGAACAAAGCTGGCTGCGCACGAAGGCCACCGATTACGCCAGTTACATGAAGGTCGCCGGGCGTAAAGCCAATTCCTCGAACAACACGATCTTCGCCAGCGACAAGGGTGAGATCGCCTATCTGCATCCGCAGTTCATCCCGAAGCGCGACGACCGCTTCGACTACACCAAACCCGTCGATGGCAGCGATCCGGCGACCGACTGGAAGGGACTGCACGCACTCGACGAGGCGCCGCACCTGCGCAATCCGCCGAACGGCTGGATCACGAACACCAACAACTGGCCCTATTCCGCCGCAGGCAAGGACAGCCCGAAGCGCGAGGACTTCCCGCGCTACATGGACAGCTTCGGCGAGAACCCGCGTGGGCTGCATGCAATCCGCGTGCTCAGCGACAAGCAGGATTTCACGCTGCCATCGCTGATCACTGCGGCATTCGATTCCTATCTGCCGGCCTTCGCGCAGCTGATCCCGGTGCTCATCGCCGACTACGATGCGCTGCCGGCCAAGGACCCGCTCAGGCGCAAGCTCGCGGGACAGATGGGACTGTTGCGCGGCTGGGACTATCGCTGGGGTGCCGAGTCGATGCCGACGTCGCTCGCGGTGTTCTGGGGCGATACGTTGTGGGACGAGATCAAGGCCAATGCCGATTCCGAGGACATGACGGTTTACGACTACATGTCCGGCAAGGCGGGTCCGAAGAAACGTCTGAGCGCGTTGGTCGAAGCATCCGACCGGCTGCAGCAGGACTTCGGCAGCTGGGGCGTGCCGTGGGGCGAGATCAACCGCTTCCAGCGCATCAACGGTGATATCGTGCAGCCGTTCGACGACACCAAGCCCAGCATGCCGGTGGGGTTCACCTCGTCGCGCTGGGGCTCGCTCGCGTCCTTCGGCGCGCACCGCTGGCCCGGCACGAAACGCTTCTACGGCACCGGCGGCAACAGCTTCGTGGCCGTCGTCGAGTTCGGCAGGAAAGTCAGCGCCCGCGCGGTGACCGCCGGCGGCGAAAGCGGCCATCCGCAGTCGCCGCATTTCAACGACCAGGCCGAACGTTATGCGACCGGCAACCTGCGCACGGTCTATTTCTGGCCTGAGCAGCGGAAGGGACACACCGAGCGGGTTTACAAGCCCGGGTTGTGACGTTGCACAAGCGCGCCTGAGCGCGGTCGCCTTGCGCGCAGGCTTCTCATGTCGGCCCGCTACCGCTCCGCATTGGGCGACGGCCCGAACGTAGCACTGCGCAGGAGCCTGAACGAACCTCGCCCCTGCGCACGATCCTTTTCATCGCGCTCACGTCTTCGTCGCAATAGTGTCGTCGCCGCAATCCGGTGCGCTCGCGCCCTCTGATGCGGGATCGGTATCGACGGAGAAGCCGCAATGAGCAAGGCGAACCCCACCCGCCCCAATCCACCCGAAGATGAGGCGCGTATCCGCGACACCGGCGATCTGCCCGACACCGCCGGACCGCCATTGAAGGATCCGCGCTCGCAATCGGCGATCGACAACATCGGCGTCGA